>DATJAL010000045.1 GCA_035516255.1 Chitinivibrionales bacterium
TCTGTTATACTCCTGCAGCCGCTTTCGCGCAGCTCGGGGGGGACGGTCGCTCAAAAGGCGCCCGAATTCCAGACCAAACTGGAAAAACTCGCGGCCGTGGTGGACACGCTGCATGCGACGGAACCCGGCTACACGCTCGGCAATACCCCGATCCAGACGTTAAGCGGGCAATTCGATTTTGTTTTGACAAAAAACCATTCCTTCAACGGCGATACCGACGCATTTTGGGACACTGCGCATGTCAAGAAGGAAGCCGGGCACTTTTGGTACACGGTCATCAACAGGACCAATGGCTTGTATCCGGACAGCATGATTTACCTTGCTATTGGCGACGGCGGTGTTCCGTTCCGTTTGAGTGATCAAAATACGGTTGATTTCACCACGAGCGCATCAGGCAGGCTTTATATAATGGTCGGATACAAGCCTGCGGCAGGAAATTATAGGCCTCAGAACCAGGTTTGGGATTTCGAAGAGCACACCAACGGCATGCTTAACGGCAGTCTCTGGTTTCATGGCAATACCACGCGTGTAGATGCTTTTGGAACTCCCATAGCATACCGGCTGCATTGCACAACCGGTTTTGATACCTGCCGCGGCGAAGTGCCCCATGTGTTTTACCAGACGCGCCAGTCGATTTTCGACGAATTCAAGAATGAGGTGCCCTCCGAATGGACACATCTTGCAACGGTCAAGGCACCGTACCGTATTCCCAATCCCGGCGGCGACGATAACTCCGGTGGATTCGGCGCCGGTGGGACATACGTCAATTACTGGGGAAGTTATGGGCCAAATCCGTATAATGCCAATCTTGGCCCGCAGCCGTCCGCCGCTTCCAATAGGCATGTGATAGGGCTGACCGATGCACAACAGGCGGATGACGCATATCATTACAAAGCCACCCCATGCAATATGTATTCATATTTCCTGCATAGGCGTGCCTATGACAGAAAATGTTACGGATTTCCATACGATGACTATGCGAACTGGTCTTCGTATATCGAGCACGGCGATGTGTCGTGGCTTATTCTTGCGGTAGGGTACTAGCGCGAGCAGTTTAAAATGTTAGAAATCAGCCCCGCGAATTTTGCGGGGCTTTTTGTTTGGGATCCCACCGCAAAAAACATTTTCGGAAATTCCATACTATCGAATTGCCAGGAGAGGAGAAATCAGCAACCTTTAAAGGATTATGCCAATCAACCGTCGCTCGCGGGTGCGCCGCGCCAGCAAAGTGTGGAGCTTGAAGATGTCGGTACCTGGCCGCACCCAGGAGAGGGGGTGCCGGGAACCCCGCGGCTCTCGCAAGGGGCAGGAGGTCGAGGCCGGGGCGAGAAGTATCTCCCCCGAAAATTCATTAGAATTTAATTATTGTCCGCATGGCAGTTTCACCACCGCCGCCGGGTTCTGCCCTTCTTCAAACGTCATTTCCTGCGTGCAGGTTTTGTCGCCCTTGATGAACTGCATGGTGTGCTTGCCCGACGTTACCTTGACATACCCCACATTCGTTTTTCCCACGAGCTGGCCGTCCATGTAGACCGAGGCCACCGGCGGCACCGAGGAAATGAACACGGTGGCCGGTTTTCTTTCCACGTCGGGCTCGGCAGGCGGCGGGGGAGCAGGTACCACAGGCGCAGGTGATGCAGGCTGCGGGACAGGAACAGCAGGCTCGGCGGGTTTTGCGGCGACAGGGGCCGATGGCAGAGGCGGCGGAAGGCTCTCTATGGTCGTCTTGATCGCCTCGAAGGCATCGGGGAACAGGTTTTTTTCAAGCAGTTTGCGGTTGGCATTGAAGATGCGGACGGCGGTCTCAGTTTTGCCTTGGTCAATCAGTTCATAGAGAAGCGTCAGCTGCCGCTCGGCGGATTCCTGCGCAGCGGACGGCTTTGGTTCTTGCGGGGCGGCAACCGGCGCGGGCGGTGGGGCAGGAGGGGGCGCGGCGGCAATAGCGCGTTCCGCCTCAAGATCGGCGACCGCCTTTTCTCCCCGCTTGATCAGGCCGTGCTGCTCCGCCAGCAATTTGCCGAAAACATTCATCTGTTCCTGTTTGTCAGATTCCGCCGCGGCGCTGTCGCTTCGGGCCTTTGTCATTTTTGACGCAATCGCGTCAATCGCGTTGTTTTTAAGTTTTATTTCCTCGTTTTTGGCCTCCATGACCTGCTGCGCCTGCGACACAAACACGCTTTTTTCCCTGTCGACCCGCGCGCTGTCGTCGCGCACCTTCTGCTGACGCGCCGTCACGTTGTCAAGCGCGGTCTCGCAGCGCCGCACCGCCTGCGCCGCCTGCAGGATCGCCTCGGCGGCGGCCGCAACCTGCTTCTGGCGGCCGGGCTCCTTTCCGGCGATGAGCGCCGCAAGGCCGGCGCGCTGGCGCGCGATGCTGTCGGCCGCCGCGCCCGCGGCGGAAGATTGGTCGGAAAGGGCGGCATGTTTTGCCGAAAAAGTCTGCGACGTTGTTTCGCAGTATTTCACCGCGGATGCCGAGTCCTGTTCCAATTTTGAAAGGCGCGGCTTTGCGTTGATCAGCTCCTTCCATGCCCGCGCGATGCCGTCATTGAGCGTCTTGTTCTGCGCCGCGAAGTTTTTTACGATCTGCGCAAACTCCTTGCCGGCGAGTATGCCGTCGCGGGTGATTTTTTCCCGCGCGGCCGAGGCTGAATCCATCACCGGCTGCAGCGCCGCAAGCTGGCCGCTTGCCCAGTTGTTTTGTTCCTTCCAGGTTGCGCCCGGCGCTCTTGCCACCGCGGCGCTGAATTCCTCGTCGCGCATGATGTTGTCGAGCTTGCCTTTGTAAACCTCGAGCAGCTGCGCCTGTTCCGCCTCGGGCCCGGTCGCGGCGGCGCGCAGTTCGCTCGGCTTGTTGAGAAAATCTCTCAGCTTTTCTGAAAGCACGGCCACGGAACTGTCGAGCTGGAATTTCTCCCGCATGCGCAGGAGCATGGTTTTGCGTGCCTGCGAAGCGGAAAGCAGCGAGTCGATGGAGGCGATGTCCTTTTCGCGTTTCCTGGAATCTTTCTGGTTCTCGAGCTGCGCCGCGATGCTGTCTTTTTTCGAGGAATTCATCTCCTCGGTCGCTGCCTTGACCGCGGAGTCCCTGCCCGCGATGAAGCGGCGAAGGTCCTGGATGCGCTTCTGGGCCGCGGCGAGCGAATCATCGGCCGCTTTGCGGCCCGATGCGCTGTCGGCGACCAGCTTTTTCGCCGCCTCAGAAAGTCTGTCCGCTTTTTTCCGCAACAGGGCGGTTGATTTTTCCATTGCGGCAAGGCTGTCGTTCTGCCGCGCCGCGTCTTTTGCGATGCGCTTTACCAGGTCGATGCTGTCGTTGCGGGCGAGCTCAAGCCCGCTTTTTGCCGCGGCGAGTGAATCCTTGGCGGACGAAATGAGCGCGTCGAACATGGTGATCGCCGAGCGGGATTCCTTTGCCGCCGTGCTTCGGTCCGCATCGCGTCTGGCCTTTGCGCTGTCGATGCCCGAACGGTCTTCGTTCAACTCGGCAAGGGATTTTTTTTCGCGCTCTGCCTGGCTGTGCAAATCCTGGATGACGCGGTTGAGGGAATCTATGCGCTTGTCGGCCTTTGCCGCGGCCGCTGCGCTGTCCCTGAGGGTTTTTTCCGCCTGGGCGGTGAGCGCCTTTAATTTTGTCCGTTGTTCATCAATAGTGCGGTTGATTTCCGCGATCTTGAGCGAGCTCTCCGAAAGTTTGTTTCCTTGGGCGGCCGCCGGAAGGGCAAAGGCAAGGAGTGTTGAGATAAAAGTTAAGCCGATTACCCGCTTATGCATGAACATTCCTGATGCTTTGGAGATTAAAAAGACATTCAATTTAATACTATCATAACTGCAAATGCAAATAAATAAAATTTGGTAAAAACATGCATTGATGCCATAGTTCGCAAAAACATTTCATTCGATCACCCGGTCCGCGATCGCTGAAAAAAATAGGCAAAAATTGGTTGGTCAATGATATATTATGGGTAGAGCATAAACCCGCCTGATCGTCCATCTTATCCATTCCCGGAGGTGAACCATGCGTACGGTCCGTATCGCAGTCCTGGCCCTTGTCACGGCGATTTTCTGCCTCAACGCCACAACGCCGCAGCTCGCCGACCTTCCTTTGCAGAGCAGTATCACCGTGCACGGCATCACCTGGACGTTCGGCCACAACGTGCGCGTCGGCGCATTTGTCAATGGCGACTTCTACGTGGCGGGCGCCTGCACGGTCACCGCGATAACGCCGGCGCCCACCGTGACGCCCGCGATCAACGGTACAGTGCTCAACATTCCGCCGGGCGATCAGGGTACGGCGTTCGATTTTCACGGCCCCAATTACCGGCCGCAATACCGGGTATACCCGCCCATCGGTCTCAAGCCGGGCGACGCCCTGGTTTCCACCATCAGCATGGACAGCGCCGCGCGCATCACGGTGCTTGCCTGGCTTGCGCCCAACCCCGGCACCGAGAGCTGGTGCAAGACCGCCGCGGTGCTCACGTGCATGGCGGCGCCCGTCGCGACCGACGCGTTCCGGCCGTCGTATTGCGACACCACGCAGAAGCTGTATTACGCCGACAGCATCCGCTGGAACCTGCTGCCCAACCTCCCGCACGTGGGCAGCATGACAAATGCGAGCCTTCACGAATGGTCATCGCATTTCATGAACAGCCCGTGGCTCGACGTGTGCTTTTTCGGGTTCGACGCGCCGCTCGATTACATGACCCATTATTCGGCCGAGACCGGCCGCGCCGTGGGCATCGCCACGCTGTTCCTCATCTGCGACTTTACAAAAGCGCAAAAGGATTCGATCATGAAGGGGCTTTTACAATACGGAATCGATCTGTGGGGCATCGTGCGCGGGTGCGACGCGTCGCGCGGCTGGCAGGCGCACGGCGGCCACGGCTCGGGCCGCAAGTGGCCCATGATTTTCGCCGGCATCATGCTGGGCGACGCGGCGATGGCCAGGCCCACCGTTTCCTATCCAAATTTACGGATCGGAGAAGACATGCAGACCAGCTGGGACTGGTGCTGGGCCACCCGCGATTCCAATTACGTGTACACCGGCCACCAGGGCCTTTGGGACGGCGTGCCCGTGAGCTCGCAGCCGGGATGGGGCCCATACGAGAACACGCCGCCGTCGCAGTGGTACTGCTGCGAGTCCGGCTATACCACGCCGCTCGGCGAATCGTACCGCCGCTGCTGCACCAGTCACGCGTGGATCGCCGAGGCGCTATCCGCCCGGCTCATGGGCGCGATGGCGCTGTGGGACCATCCGGAGTTTTTCGGCTACTGCGACCGGTGGATGACCGCCGCCTACGCCGACAGCGCCGAGATCGATTCGATCAAGGCCGAACGGGGCTGGGACTTCTCGGCCGACTGGGAGCGCGAGGGCGCGAGCTGGGACGCGATCACCAACGACATGTGGAAGGCGTACCGGAATTCGGCGGCAGTGAGAAGTCAGGACATTTCTGCATGTAAAATAACCCAAGGCCTGACGATTGCTTCCGATTTGCGCGGCAGGGCCGTGAAAATCAATTATGCCTTATCCAATGTGGCGAGGGTGACGGTTGCGGTTTATGACCTTATGGGAAATCGGATAAGACTCTTGGTTGACGGAAAAGAGACCTCAGGGACGCATGCAGTGCAATGGGACCGCAGGGACAATCGGGGAAATCTTGTCGGGAGCGGTTGCTATGAAATTGTGGGACAGCTTGACAAAATAACGCTCGGGAAGCGAATTATATTTGTAAAGTGAAGGACGGAGAGCGCTTTTATCAACAATAATGTGTTTGTTGACAGATTAGAACATCATTTCGCCTGATTTTTCCATTCAACCGTATCCATCGGTGGAGACTGGGGTTTCTCCTTGATTCCCGCCGATGTGTCAGGCGGCGCCGGAGTTGCGGCAGGCGCGGGTTTCCCCTCCATGATGTTCTGCGGTTCCGGCGGCGGAGCCGCCGGCGGGGTGCGTTTGGGGAGCGCCTCGTTGTACTTTTCGATGCCCTTGTTCCTGATGATCGACGAGGTGATCGCGCTCGCGATGCTGACTGCGGTGAGGCTGAGGCCGATGGTAAGGTTGAGCCGTTGCGCCTTTTTGTCAATTGCGAACATCGTGTCTCCCATGGTTTCCTGCAGATAGGAGACGAGGGCGAGACAGAGAAAGTCTCCCGCCCACGAGCCCACCTGGAATCCGAGCTCCTTGAAAATCCACGACAGGACCGAGCGGCTGCGCGACGCGGGCTGTTCCATGAGCGCGCCCTCGAGCACCGGCTCGGTGAGATACAGTCCCGCCTGCTTGTAGCCGCCGAAGTCAAGTTTGTCAATATGCATGTCCAGCTCCTGCGAGCGCCTTTTCGCCAGGGAGGCGTTGTAGGCGAGAGCGCCCTTGTACAGCAGGAAGTCGGCGCGGTCGTACAGCCGCGCCTGCACAAACGACGCGACCTCGGCGCCGATGGTGATGGGGATGGCGTATTTGTAAAGATTGTTGGAAAACGGCATCTTGATTCCAGTGGAGTCAACGGCAATGCCCTGCTTCTGGATTGCGTTGTAAATCTGGTAGACTTCGTAGCCGGTCACGCCGGCGTCGATGCACCACAGCAGTGCGCCCACCGAGTGGCCGCTCCACCGGTACCCCAGCGACCGGTCGGTGTAGTCCATGCTCGTGTCGTGCTTGAGCAGGAAACGCTCAAGCTGAAAATTGCTCACCGAACGGCCGCCCTGTGAATAGTTCCCCTCGATGGGAAGGGAATCGGAAAGGGGAGCGGCAGGTGCGGATAGGGCAAGGAAGGTCAGAAAGATAAGGGATGAGAATTTAATGGAGCTCATACAATTTTCTCTGAAATATTACTACCCAAAGTATATAATTTTAGTAGTTCATTCGTCAAACCTTTGAGGACATTGGCGCAAGTCATTTTGGAGGACATCACATATTGGAAAGATATTCGGATAACGGCGTTGCATATATTCTGGCGGCAGGAGGAAGCATATGAACATTGTTGACAACCAGGAACTAATAAACCTGAGAGACGACGCGATCGACGGTATGATAGGGTACCTGTCCTTTGAAGATGCCACGTACACGAGGGACGACGTTGAAGAGTGCAAGAACATCCTGGAAGAGCACCTTGTCATGCTGTCCCGGGCGCGCAACAATGCCACCGCCACGGAATGCGTCAAGGAAACGGTGCAGCGGTTGAACGACCTCAACAGCAAGGTGGGAGGGGAACTCATACAGTCCGACCAGCGCGGGGAGATCAGCGAATACATGTGCAAGGCCGGCGCGATGCTGGGATTTAATAAGGAATATGAGGATGTGACGGAGAAATGGCGGGAATGGTGAATCTGGCATTGTCTGATAACAGCATTCGCTTGATTTGTCATTCCCGCGAAAGCGGGAATCCATCCTTACTGGACTCTCGCTTTCACGGGAGTGACAAGAATCACCGAATTTCCATCTATATTTTAAAAACTTTATTTTTTTACCTCAACCACCCCGATCTTCTCCGCCGCCCCTTGTCCCGCAATCTTTACTTCCGGTAAACTCCTCCCCAACACATCAAACTTCGGATCAGTCCCGATCCTGTAAAATTTCCCGTTCCTCTGCGCCGAATACACCGGGACCCTGTTCAGCGTGCCCGAGCTCCCGTACTCAAACGCGCCCACGTCGATCGCGCTGCCAATTACGGTTCGCGGCTCGCCTGAGCAGTTGTAAACATATTGAGACACCGGCGTAAGGGAGAATCCGGCCACCGATCCCGGGTCGGCGCCCTTGTCGATCCCCGGCGACAAGGCGGTGAGGTGGTAATTGTAATGCGCGCTGTCGACGAAGGCCGGCGCGTTGGTGACGATGTTCGCGGCTGAATCCATCTGCCGGTTGCACACCGTGCCGCCGCCGACAAAAAGATTGTTGCAGACTTTCGGCTTGTTCTGCGTATTGGAAATAGAGATGAATGTGCCTGAATGCTTGTCGTTGACGAAGGTGTTGTCGACAACGTAAAGGGCCGTGTCGTGTCCGGAAAGGCCTTCCGAGCCGTAGTCCAGTATCGCCGAGTTGTTTGATTTCGGCCCCTGCTCGATCACGTTGCCTATGATAAACGATGTTCCGGCGTTTGGGAGATTTATTTCGTAGCTCGTCGAGTCGTCTTCGGAGGCTATCCGGTTGTAAAGGATGTAATTGCGGAACGCCCTGCTCTTTATGGTGTGTCCTTCGTTCGATGCGTGCGTGAAACTGAAGCGCAGCGTAAAGGTGTCGCAGGCCGAGATGTACATGTTGTGGCTGTACCCGTCGCCAAAGCCGTTGTGATAGAATTCGGAGTATTCGATGACCACGTTGCCGCTGCCGCCGAGGATGCCGTCTTCGTTGTCGTGGAAATAGCAATGGCGGATGGTCACATTACTGCCCTCCTGGCGTATGCCGGCGCCGTTCTGGTCAGGGACGGTCGCGTTCGAGAACTCGATGTTCTCAACCGTCGTATTGTTTCCGCTTATGACAAGGACGGCCTTTCCGTTCGGGATCACCGCCGGGGGCTTGAGGTGCGCGAATTCAGAAACGCCGCGGATCACCGTGTTGCTCGCGGCCCAGATGCACGCCTGGTCAAGGTAGGTTCCGGTGTCGATCATGACCGTGTCGCCGTCCTGTAAAGCGCCTGACGCGTCGCACGGCGTTTTGTAGGAGCGGGCGGGGCCGACGAGGAGGGTGCGGGCGTCAACTGATGAGAATACACAAACAAGCGTCAGGAGCGAGACGAGCAAATACCGGTTCATAATGCCTCCCTTGATAAAAAATAGAAATCTGTCTGGTGGGGGAAGTTTCCCCCTCGCTACGGCCCGACCGCGCTCCAGATTGTTTAAAACAAAATCGTATCCGGTAACTTGCGAGGCCGGTCCTCCGCTACCCCCTCCTGGGTGCGGCCGGGTACCGGCATCTGCAAGCTTCATTCTTCCGTTGGGCGCACCCGCGGAGGTCAGTTGAAAGGTAAAATAAATTTGGTTAAAAAACAATTTTACCTTTTATCCCCGAAAGCATCCCGTTTCCCAGAAGTAAAAAAATGCCCCTGCTTTTGGGGGCATAAGTTACGCTTTTATTTCCAGGAATAAAAATATCGTCGATGACTTTTCCATTCGCCGAAATTATTCTTATGTTCCCCGGTCCACTATGATTATGTAATACACATGTCCGTCCGGCAAGTGTAATCGCGAGTTTATTTTTCGTCTGTGACGGCAATGAATGTGTCACCACACTCTGCGCCCCCGACTTTTTATACACCCTCACCCAATCAATGTCAAAATATCCCGGGAACACGGTCGTCGAATCCGGCGAGCCCGGCCAGTCGCCGCCGAGCGCGAGGTTGACAAGCATGAAAAAGGGCTCGGCCGGAATGCCGTCCGTGGAGCGGAACCGCTCGACGCTGTCGACGTACCACACGATCTTCGAAGAGTCCCATTCCACGCCGAAGGTGTGGAAGCCGGCGGAAAAATCCGGGCCGGTCCACGATCCGCCGGTCGACTGGTGCACGCCGTTCACCAGGTAATGGTTGGTCATGTACACCTTGTCCGGCTCGTCGCCGAGAATTTCGAGTATGTCAATCTCGGGGGGCCATTTGTTGTAGGGAAGGAGCCAGAACGCGGGCCAGTAGCCCTTACCTTTGGGGATTTTGCACCGGCATTCGAAGTAGCCGAACTGCTGGTCGAACTTGTCCATGGTGATCATCATGCCCGACGCGTAGTCCTTGGCGATCGACGGCTGGCCGCAATACCCGTAGTTCACCGCACGCTTCTCGCACGTTTCGCGGTCCAGGCCGTTCGCCACCGAGATGTTTTCGGGCATGTACGCCTGCAGCTCATTGTTGCGCACGCCGCAAAAGTGGTCGTGCGGGGACCATTTCGATGTGTCAAGCGCGGTGCCGTTGAATTCGTCGTCGAAGGTGAGCGTCCATGATGCTGTTTTGGGCGGTGCTGCGAAAAGGGAAGGTGAAAAGGCTGCAATGACAAGCGCGTAAAAACAGGAACGGATGCGGAAGCGGTTCAAGGGATCCTCCCGTCGGTTCATGTCAGTTTGTCAAGTGGTTGTCTCCTCGCTTCAATGACTGTTCTCACGGCCACAGCCATAAGAATTTCTGGATGATGACGCCCAGCAGGAAGAAAAACGCGGCTGCGCCGGCCGCGATCGCCGCGTAGCGCAGGTTGAACGGGATCATCGGCCGTTCGATGGCGGCCACGACGTCGTTCATCGACTGGTAACGCCGGTTGCGGTTTTTCGCGAGCATCTTCTTGACCATCGCGGCGGTGCGGCGCGAAACCTGGTTGTTGATATCGCGCGGGGACGTGAACCCGCCGGTGATGTGTTTGGTGAGAATTTCCTGGGCCGTTGCCCCGGTGTATACCGTGGTGCCGGTGAGCGCGTAGTAGAGCGTGGCGCCCAGCGAATAGATGTCGGCCCTGGCGTCGATGTCGCGGTTGCCGTCCACCTGCTCGGGCGCCGTGTAATGCACCGATCCCACCATCACACCCTCTTGCGTGAGCGTGAGGTGCTGCGCGTCGTGGTGCATGGCGATGCCGAAATCGGTGAGCTTGGGCACGCGGTGCACGTCGAACATGATGTTCTCCGGTTTCACGTCGCGGTGCACCACGCTGTTGGCGTGCGCGTGGCCGAGCGCGCGCGCGATCTGGCGGATGATGGAGAGCGCCTCCTTTTCAGGGAGGAATTTCTTTTTGTCAACGTAGTCCTTGAGCGACGGCCCGGGCAGCAGCTCCATCGCGTAGTAGTAGCTGCGGTGCACCCTGCCCGCGTCGAACACCGTCACGATGTTGGGGTGGTCGAGCTTGATGAGCGCGCGTATCTCCTGGAAGAACCGCATCGCCTTGGTCTTGTCGGCCGTGAGTTCCTGGTTCACCACCTTGATGGCGACCGTTCGGCCCATGAACTCGTGGGTCGCTTCGTACACCTTGCCCATGCCGCCTTCGCCGATCAACCTGCCCAGGCGGTAAGGGCCGAAATACTTCCCGTCGCCGGTGCCGAGCTGGCTGATGTGCTCGAGCTCGTCGATCTGCTCCTCGAGCAGGATTCCCTGTTTGACAAGGATCTCCTCCAGCGTGGTCTCGAACCCGATTTTTTTTCCCTTTTTCATCATCTCCTGGCACTGTTCCAACTGGGCCTCGGTGACGAGCTTTTTCTCGAGCGCGAGCTTGATGAGGGGAGAGACGTTGTTCACGGGTTCCCCCGTTTTGCATCGAGCGGCGGCATGTCGATGTTCTCGAGGAAGGCGAAGTAGCTGTCGTAGGTGCTGGCGAGCCTGCTCACCAAAAATCTGAACCCGCCCTTGACGATGAGCGTTTCGAAGCTGAAGCGGAACACGCGGCGAAAGTCCCACACAAGCGCGTCGATCACCACGTTGAGCACGAGCTTGAGGCCCTCGAGCAAGAGCCGCCGCAGGGAATAAAACTTGTGGTATGCGTTAATCATTTCCTTCTGGAGCTGCACCGCGGTCATGGTCTTGGGCTGATACACGATGTACATGCCGTTGTAGTTCTCCCACCGCCGGTGGAACAAGCGCTTTTGCGAAACCATGGCGTTGTAAACCGGCGTTCCGGGAAACGGCGTGAGGATGGTGAACTGCACGGTGTCGATGTGGCGGTCGATGGCGAAATCGACCGTTTGACGCAGGATCTCGACCGTGTCGTTGTCGTCGCCGAAAATGAACATTCCGTGGATGTTGATCCCGCAGTCGTGGAGCACGTTGATGGCGTTTTCGATGTCGGCGCGCGTCTGGGATTTATGCATGGCCTTAAGCGCGAGGTCATTGATGGACTCGAACCCGATGAAAACGATGCGGCAGCCGGCTTTTTCCATTTTCCTGAGAAGCGCGGGGTTGCGCGCGATGTCCTGCCGCACCTGGGCGGTCCACGTGATGTCGATGTCCTGCGCAAGGATGAGGTCGCACAACTCATCGATGCGGCGCTGGTTGGCCGTGAAGTTGTCGTCGTAGAAGAATACGCTGTTGGTCTTGAAAAAGGTGAGCGCGTGCTTTACCTCATCGATGATGCGCTGCGGCGACTGAAAGCGGAAGTGTTTGCCGAAGACCTTGGTGACACAGCAGAAGTTGCAGTCGAACGGGCACCCGCGCGAGGTCATGATGGGGATGATGTCCATGGAATCGACGCCCTGGATCAGACTGTAGTTGATAAGAGGCAACTGCTCGACGTCGTCGATCGCCTCGCCCTGCACGATCTTTTCCGCGTACTTCCCCTCCACGATGTCGATGATGTTTTTTTCCGCCTCGCCCTGCACGATGCAGTCCGCCGTGTCCTGGAAATCTTCAGGCACAAGCGAGGCATGGATGCCGCCGACGATGATGCGGCTTTCGGGATAGATGCGGCGGATCTGGTTTGCCAGGGCCTTGGCGCGTGTGGCGGACGTCGTCAATGATGAAATGCAGAAGACGTCGGCATGGATCGTGAAAGGATCGATCCGCTCAGGCAGCACGCTTTCGTTGTAGATGCGCACGTCGTAGCCGGCATTGTGCAGGATGGTGCCCAGGTAGAGCGTGCCGGTGAGCGGCAGTTTCATGAAATCTTCAAACACATTGGCCACGGCGCCGGACGGCTCGATGAACACCACAGATTTTTTCCGCAGCGCGTTCATCTGTCTCTCTCTGCGACCCACACACTGGCGCCTGCAAGGATGAAAATGGTCCACCACAAATCCGCGCTAATCGAAAACACGAAAAAGAACACGACCGATACCGAGATGAGCAGCAGTCCCGAAAGGAGCCAGGTTTTTTTTCTTTTGCAGAGAAGGTAAGCGGTGGTCACAGCGATTCCCATGAACATGATGAAAACGGGCCAGAACTTTTTAAGCGTTGCCCATGAGGTGAAGTCGCAATAAAGCGCAAGGCCGCTAAAGCAGATCAGATAGATGCCAACCGTAAGGTACAGCGCCTCTTTGCGGTTGCGCGTCCTGAAAATGCCGATAAACCCTACGCCGAGAATGGTGATGACAACCGGCCACAACTTGTAAAAGAAGGAAAGGCGGAGCAGCGAATCGATGCCGAGCAGCGCGCCGATGATCCCGAGAAAGATCGCAAAACGGCTGTAGCTGGTGAGTTTGTTCATGGGCGGTTTCCGGCCGAAAAAAGCAAATTCAACCAAAGAAAAAGCGATAACGTAAATATATTTGATGCCTTATGCCGCCCGCCGGTTACTTCGCCACCACCCTGATGAGTTTTCCGGGCGCAACCGCACTATCCTCGTCCATGTTGTTTTCCCTGCAGAGATTGTTGACCGGTACGCCGAACGCGGCGGCGATGCGCAGCAGCGTGTCGCCTTCCTTGACCTTGTAGTAGATGACATCAGGCTGAGCCGCCGCTTTCGCCTGCTGTGCGGAGGGCGTTTCCGACTGTGCAGCGGGCTTTGCGGCCTGCGAGGGTGTTTCATTGCCTGCCGGGATGAGCAGGGTGTCGCCTGCGCGGACCAGCGAGTCTGCGCCGATGGCGTTTGCCGCCATGAGCGCCGCAACAGTCAGGGAATATTTCTGCGAAATCCTGAAAAGGTTTTCCCCTTTTGCAACAACATGCCGGCGCTGATCCGCTGCGGCCGGCGCCGTCGTCGGCTTTTGCATCACGGTTTTTGATGAGGAACCGCTGTCAACAGAGTCCATGTCCAGTACTTTGATATTTTTCGCCATGGCATTTTTCTGAGAGACCGTGTCCTGCGTTGCCGGGGCAGGGGAAGGCGCAACAACGGCCGCGACCTGCGCCGGAGTTTTCATGGAAATCACCAGCATCTGGCCGATTTTTATCCTCGGATGCGCCATGTTGAGGTGGTTGAGCGACGTTAGTTGAAGGAGCGTGATGTTGTATTGACGCGAAATCGAGAAGGGCGTTTCGCCGATTTTTACCACATGCACCCTGTCGGGAACGGCCTGGCTGGCCGCCGCAGGCGCCTCAGCAGATTGCACGGCCAATTGCACTTGGGCCACTGGTTGGCCTGCTTGCGCGGACGCTGCCGCCGCGACCGGCCCCGCAGCGGACGCCGCAACCGGCGCGGTTTTGCCTGCTGCAGCGGGCGCAGAGGATGACGCGAGTTCCACAGGAATCGGCCTGCTCACCACAAGAACGCGGCCCGGCCTGAGAAGTGTGCGGGCCGTGATGCGGTTCCAGCGGCAGAGCTGGGTGATCCGCACATGATAATGACGCGCGATCTTGCCGAGGTTGTCGCCGGGACGGATGCGGTGCCGCACCACCACGCCCGAAAACTCGTAGTCCGGAAGGTCAAGCGCCTTGATCTCGGATTCGGGCGGCAGGGAATAGGCCACATCCACGCCGAGCGTCGTGTCGGACGCCGGAATGAAAAGGTGGTGGCCGGGAACGAGCTTTGAGGCAAGGGTGAGCCGGTTGATTGCGGCGAGCGCGTCGGCAGTCACGTTGTGCTGTCCGGCAACATTCTGGATGGTGTCGTTGCGCTTGATCTCATAGCGCAGCCACCGCACCCGTTTCTCGGGCGGCAGTTTCGCATAAAAGGTGCTCCAGGATTTTTTCTTTCCCGAGGGCAGGTACAGAATGGCGTTGGCGACGTCCGGGGGCGTGCACCAGCGCATGATGTGCGGGTTCATTTTCTTAAGCGAATCGCAGTCCACGCCGAGTCCCGCCGCAATGTCGGCCATGCTGACGCAGCCGTCCAGGCGCACGGTGTCGAGCGGGAGCGTGCCCGTGGTGGGCATGAAGACGCCGAAGCATTTCGGGTTTTTTGCAATTGTCAACGCCGCAAGATAGCAGGGCACGTAGTTCTTGGTCTGGCGCGGGAGCCGCTTGAGCGCCCAGTAGTCGTTGGTCCCGTGGCGGGCGATGCAGCGCGTGACGCCGTTTTCGCCGCAGTTGTAGGCGGCAAGCGCGAGGTGCCAGTTTCCGAATTCGCTGTAGAGTTTCTTGAGGTAGCCGATGGCCGCCTCGGTGGAACGGATCGGGTCGCGTCGCTCGTCGATCCAGAAGTCCCTCCGCAGGCCGTACAGTTTTCCCGTTGACGCGATGAACTGCCAGATGCCCAGTGCGTTCGCATACGAGTAGGCGAGCGGGTTGAAGCCGCTCTCAATGAGCGGCAGGTAGGCCAGGTCCTGCGGCAGGCCGCTGTCCGCGAACATGGTTTTCATGACCGGCAGGTAATACGAAGCGCGAAAAAACCAGCGGTCGACCGTGATGCTCCGGTTTTTAAGGTAAAAATAAAGGGCGCGCTGCACCCGTTGGTTCCAGACCATGGGGACGTCGTAGGAAAGGTTTTTCTGGCACGCAATGGCGGCCATGGCCACGCTGTCGGACGGAAGCACGTTCATGGAATCCATCGAAAGCATCATCTGGTTCTGGAACACGGCCATGGTGATGTCTTCGGGCATGGGGTAGGAGGCGGGCATTTGCTCTTTGTAAACGGCGGCGATCTGCTCGAGATACCGGGCCGGCGGCAGGCGATGGGCGCCTTCGGTCGCCTGGTCCATGTTTTCAACCGCCCGCACCGCCTCCTTGAGGGTGGAATCTGCGGACGCGTAGTTGCTGTCGGCGATGTAGGATTTCGCCACCTCGATGAGGTCGGCCGGGTCGTCGTAGATGCTGTCGATTTCGTCTGCCGAGAGAGAATCGCCGGATTCGGCGGAGTCCGCATACGCGGCGGTGTCGGTCGCTTCCTGAGCGGCGGCAGCGGCTCTGACCGCGGCCGCCTTAACGGCTTGTTGTCTTTGTGAAGGAGGAACTTTGGCGTGGGTGGAGGCGCAGCCGGAGTCGAGTAGCAGCGATGCGACGGTGAAGAGAAGAAAAAGGAAGAAAGTATTCTTCGATTTGAGAAAAGAAAAATCCGGCAAACGATACTCCTATCCGAAGCAATTACGGATTCCCTGGTAATAAAATTAATTTATTCGGGAAAAGTTTTTTAAAGAAATGTGAGATTTTGATGAGATTTATTCGTTTGCGATTCGCCGGGTATGCTCGCAAACTCGCACTGCATTCCATCACCGTGCTTGAGTTCAACGTGCCAAGCGCGCGCTTCTCGCTGGTAAATCAAATGAAAAGGCTTTCGGGACCGGCATGGTTTCATGATCCATATCGTCAAGCACCAATAATCCGCCTTTTAAATCTCCTGTCTTTTTTCTTGCCTCCATAAACAGCGCCAACCATCTTTATTATTAAGGAAAGGGTTTACTTCTTTTAGTAAAGGGAGGACGTATGACATTTTTCACGCACAAAACCATGGTTATCATGGCAACGGGCGCAATGCTGGTCGCCGCGGTGTGGCCGGACCGGGCCGTAGCCGACACATGGACGCCCATGCCCGCGACCACGTCGCTGGGCACGCGGGGGCTTTCGCAGACCGCGTCGGCGCGTGCGCTCGGCGCGGGACGCCTCAACATCACCCTGCAGGGCTCATGGTACCAGCAGAAGGATTTTTTCCCCGGCGCTCCCAATGCCAACGCGAACATCGTCACGGGCATCGGCGCCCTGGCTTTCGGCGTCAGCAACTACTTTGACGTTTTCGGCGGCGCGAATTTCTTCGACCTGTCAAAATATACCGTCTCTTCCACCAAGTCGGGATTGGGCACCATGGTGGGCGGCATGCAGGCGTCGCTGCCGCTGCCGCAGGGCGTTCCCATCTTTCTGGGAGCGCAGGCCATGGCGCTCGGCGGCGTTTCTAAAAACCAGATCAACACGAATTACGCTGACGGATACAACTACCTTGAGACGCGCGTCCACTGGGACATGCTGGGCAAGGTCATGGAATCGCTCATCCTCGGCAATGAAAGCCGCGGATTCGAGCTGCACCTCAACGAGGGCGCGGACAAGTCAACCGATCCTTCCACCGACCCGCTGTTGCTGCTCTCCGGCGGGGTGGTGGGACATTTAATTCCGTATTTGTCGCTGGCGGTCGAGGCCAATTCGCGCACCTATCTCAAGAAACGTTCTTTTACCACGGATCCTGTATGGATCACGCCGTCTGTCCTCATCCGGACACCCGCCCTTCTCGCTTTTACCATCGGCTGCGACATTTCTGCCGCGCAGAAACGCAAGAACGATCCTGCCCCGCAGTCCCTGGAGCCGTTCCGCCTTTTCGGCAACATGATGTTATCGATCGACTGCCTTGAAGGACAACGCCGCGCCGTCGCGGAAAAAGCGAAGAACGATTCCATGGAGCACGCGCAGTGCCTTGCCGACGTCCAGCGCATCACCATGATGCGTGACAACATAAGAAAAAAACAGCGGGCCGATTCACTTGAGTGCATACGGGTCGGCGACTCGCTCAAGGGCGCCAGCGACGCTTTGGTGCGCAGAATTCAGTCCGATTCCATGGCGCTTGAGGCGGCAAAGGCCGAATACAACCGTCTGCTCGCGATCGAGAAGGACCGGCGGTCCGACATGGAGAAAAAGCTGCTTTCTACCGGCATGCTGATCCTCGACGCAGTCTATTTCGAATCCGGCAGGACCGAGATTTCCATGAATTCAAAGCCGTATCTCAAGATCATCGGCAAAATGCTGGAACGGTATCCCAAGCTGCAGCTCGAGGTTGGAGGCCATACCGACAACATGGGCAACGCGGCCAAGAACCAGCAGCTCAGCCAGCTGCGCGCCGAGGCGGTGCGCAATTACCTGCTGATGGTTGCGCCGTCGATGTCCGAACGGCTTTCGGCAATGGGCTACGGACCGTCCCAGCCCAAGGCCGACAACCGGAGCGCGGCGGGAAGGAAGATCAACCGGCGCGTGGAGATCAAGGTGTTGAATCCGGAGGTGCTGAAGGAATATAATTAACAGGGTTGAGTGATTAAGGTGAAAATGAAACCGCGGTCGTCTAAATGATGATCGCGGTTTTTTTATTAAAGGGTTTTCAAGAAAAAAAGAATCAAGAAAAAATATAAAATCAAGATATGGAAGGGCCTCGCCGGCCCTTAGGCCCGGCAAGGAAAAGGCAAATGACATAATGGAGGTGCGAAGCACCACTACCTTGCCCTTTGGGAATAAAATGACAACATGCTTATTGTTGTCCGCCCTCCAAACCTCCCACGCCGGGGAAGTTTCTTAGGTTTAAAGCCCTTTAGCCTCAAAAAACCGGGTTTTATTTTCTCTGCATCAACAATAATTTCTTATCAACCCACCATCGTCCTCCCGCATTCCTGCTTTTCATTTGAGAACCTGACGACAGAAGCATAAAATCCTGTCCACAAATTTATTCCGATTCTTTTTAAAAATAATAATAACCAAATTCCAGCAAATGCACAACCAATCTTCTATCAGCAAGTTACATTTATACATCTTTTCAAGAAAAATTTAATAGTTGACAATTTTATTAAAAGTCGTTATATTTAACCGCCGGTCGGAAAATAATACTCTACGTTAAAAAAGGATTGTTTTATGGATCCCAAAGAAGCCCGTGAACTGGCAATCAAAGACGCCAAATGCGCGCTTATTCTGGATGCCGCCCATAAAATCTTCTCCGAAAAAGGATACCTTAACGCCCGACTTGAAGACATTGCCGCTGCGGCCGGTTTTTCCAAGCCCTCGCTGTACAGCTATTACCCGGACAAGGAGGCAATTTATATATCACTCGCGATTCGCGAGATCGAGGCCATGGCCGTAAAAGTCGAGGCAGCGGCCTCGACCGATGCTCCCTTTAATGTTATCCTCGAATCCATCATGCGCATCGTTTTTGAGAATTTTGCGCAAACACATTCATATTTCAGCACCATGTCCAATTTCCAGGCCCTGCGCGCGGTCCGGGATGAAATGTCAAAACACCAGGAGCTCAGGGAACATTTTCATAAAATCATCGGACGCGAGCTTGACTTACTGGAAAAAGTAATCAAACGGGCGAGCGAAAAGGGTGAAATTGCCGGCGCTTCGGAAACAGGCGGGCTTTCATGGTTCATTCTTTCCCTTGTCCAGGGCGTGCACATGCGGTCGTGGATGACCAGAAAGCCCCTCAGCGTGGATTCGGAGGTAAAACGGCTGGTCAATTTCATCATGCATGGAATTTCAAGCAATAAAACGAAGACAGGCGGGGAGTGATTATGATCAGAAAAATGGCATGCACGTGTTTACTGACGGCCGTGGCGATGTTTTTTGCGGCAGGCGGGGCATTTGCAAACGACGTGGTGAAGCTGTCGCCGGAAAAATGCGTTGAGCTGGCCAAGACGCAAAGCATGTTCGTCAAGGCATCGCAGTACAACGTGAGGGCGCAGGAGAATGCCGTCAAGTCCGCCGCCACCGCGTTTCTGCCAACCTTAAGCGGCAGTGTGAGCGCCATGCACATTTATGACAAGCCGCAAATGGAACTGGGCGGCGGCGCCACCAGCGGTCTTGACTTTTCTTCAATTCCGAAAATTCCCGGCGTGACCGATTCCATCAACAGGGGTGATTTACAACTGATCAATCTGCTCATGCAGTCTTTCGCGAATCTGAAAATTGAGACCCCGAACAACATCTACACCGGGTCGCTTAACGTTGAACAGCCGATTTTCATGGGCGGAAGGATCCTCAACGGGTACCTCGCCGCCAAATACGGCTATGAGGCGCAGAAATATTCACACGGCCGCTTGATCACGGAAATCGGTTTGAGCGCCGACAGGCTTTTCTGGGGATATGTGGGCGCGATCAAGGGGCTCGAGGCGGTGCAGGAGACAAGGCAGTGGTTTGAGACGCTCTTCAAGGACCAGCAGAAAATGTTCGACAACGGCCTCATCATCGAGCTCGACATGCTCAACACGAAGATCCAGGTTGACAACTTCAAATTGACTGAAGAGAAAATGGACAACACCATACGGACGCTGGCCGACCAGTTGCTCCTGTTTGTCGGCCTTCCGCAGGGATCCGAGATCGATCCCGATACCACCATGCTGACCGCAGCAGACGCGGGTCCGGTTCCCGCCGTCGAGCCCGGTTCCGTTGACCAATGGGTCGCGGGACGCGAGGACCTTCTCGCAATGAACTGCCAGCTGAAGGCGTTGAAGTCACTCAAAAACCTTCAGCTGGGGGCTTATTTTCCCATGCTCACGGCCTTCGGCAGTTACGGCGCAAACAACCAGTATTCCACCGTTGAAGGGGACTTTCAAAAAAGCTCCTCGATCGGCGCGCAGCTTTCGTGGACCTTGGTTGACTGGGGCAAGGCTTGGCGCGACGCGCAGAAGGTGCAGTGCCAGCTCCAGGCGGCGCAGTTGCAGGCCGACAACATGCGGGACCAGATACGGCTTAAATATTTCGAGCTCGGCCGCAAGGTGGATGAAAGCAAAAAGGCCTGTACCATTGCGAAGGAGGACCTCGAAACGGCGCAGAAGGCGCTGAAGGTGGCCAAGCTCAAATACGACGCGCAATCCATCACGAACACGGAGCTGCTCAACGCGAGGAACCAGCTCACCGGGAAGATCGTCGCGTATGCCCAGGCCCGCATCAACCTTATTCTTGCGGAAGAAGAATTTAAGATTGCACCGCTCGGCAGCGGCTCGGCCCAGCAAACGGAATAGCGGTGCCGCTCACAACGAAACAACGGTTTGTACCATACTAAAACGAATAGGGGACCCGATGAAAAAGAGAATTGTTGCCATCGCCTGCCTGTGCGGCGCTATTTCCCTTTCCTGCCTTGCCGGCTGCGGAACCATGGAGGACCTCGGCAAGAAGAAAGGGGCGACCCAGGCCGCTGCGGGGAAAATAAAATTGGACGTTACCGTCGGCACCGCGGTCAGGCAGACCCTGAACCAGGAACGCAAGCTCCTCGGCACGCTCGCGGCCTACCGCGAAACCGATCTTGCTCCTTTGTCAATGGGCGCGGCGACGCGCGTGCGGTATCTGCCGGTCAAGATCGGCGACTACGTGAAACAGGGGCAGATCGTGGCCAAGATGGACGACGCGCAGTTCGTTTCAACCGACGCGCAGTTCCAGTCTGTCAAGTCTAACTACGAACGGACCAAGGCGCTGTACGAATCGAACGCGGTCTCCAAGTCGCAGTTCGAGCAGGCCGAGGCCGCGTACGCGAGCATGAAGCGCCAGCTGGAAAACCAGGAGGAGAACACCGTGCTCAAGGCGCCGTTCTCCGGCATCGTCACCGCCAAGGCGGTGGAGGAGGGCGAGCTGTTTTCCACACCCATGACCCCGGGCACGTCCAAGGGCCTTCTGCGCATCAGCCAGCTCGATCCCCTCAAGATCGACCTGGACGTTGACGACCAGACCATTCAGTACGTCAAAAAAGGCATGCAGGTGCTGTTGACATTCGATAAAACGACGGACAGCATTCCGGTGTACGGAAAGGTCGAGTGGGTGAACCCCGTTGCCAATTCGATGAGCCGCACCTTCGGGGTGCGCATCATCGTGCCGAACCCCGAACGCAAAATCTTGCCCGGCTATTTCGCCGAGGCGCACATCCTCATGGGGAAAAAGGAAAACTGCCTCACGGTGCCGCGCGAGGCCGTTGTTGAAGACAGGGTGTTCGTGATGAAAGACAACATCGCTGTCGCGAAAAAAGTCGAGACCGGCATGATCAACGACGACCTCGCCGAAATAACGTCGGGAATCAGCGACGGCGACGTTGTGGTGGTGACCGGCAACAAGGCGCTGCCCGACAGCGCGGCGGTGAATGTGGTGAGGAAGTAAAAATTCACCACGGAGACACAGAGAACACAGAGAAAATTATGATTGAAAAACCGATACTTTGATGCGTGTCATTCCCGCGAAGGCGGGAATCCAGTGAACGAACATGGAAAAATGTCTTCTAAACAATAGTATAGATATTTCTTAGCGAGCAAACGAAACGGAACTCTTTACGCAGGTGTTACGAATGATCTTATCAAAAGAGTTTATCAACATCGAAACGGCATAATGGATGGGTTCACGAAGAAATATTCTGTCCATGACCTTGTTTACTTTGACCCACTCAATTAGGAAGAAACTATGGCTGAAGAACAAACCCAGAAAAGAATCAACCCTTTAGTCGAATTCTCCGTCAGCAAGCGCGTAACCATCACCATGCTCATCCTCATCGTCATGGTGTTCGGGTTCCTTGCGTTCACGCGGCTGCCGCTCGACATGTTCCCCGACATCTCGTACCCGGTCATCACCGTGGCGACCTCGTACACCGGCGTGGCGCCGGAAGAGGTGGAGCGGCTCGTGACCGTGCCGCTCGAGGGCGTTATCGCGGGCGTCAACGGCGTGAAGAAGGTGTCCTCCACCTCGTCGGAGGGGTATTCTTCCATCTCCGTCGAGTTCGAGTGGGGCACCAATCTTGACGCGGCAAGCCAGGACATCAAGGACTTCATCAGCAGGATCAAGGACTTTCTCCCGGACGGCGTGAGCGAGCCCATGGTGCTCAAGTTCAACATGTCCCAGATCCCGATCATGTTCTCCGGCGTGGCAGGCATCGATAACCCGTACAAGCTCAAGAAATACCTCGAGGATAACGTGCAGCAGCGCATCCAGCGGCTCGACGGCGTGGCCCAGGTTCTTGTATACGGCGGCAACGACCGCGAGATACAGATAGCCCTCGACCCCACGCGCCTCAAGGGCAAGGGCATCGGCGTTGACGGCGTGGTGAACGCCCTTCGCATGCAGAACATGAACACGCCGGCGGGCTACATGGTTAACGGCGGCACCGATTACCTCGTGCGCGCCATGGGCGAGTTCGCCAACGTGGACGACATCAAGAACGCCATCATCGGTGCCGCGGCCGACGGCACGCCCGTGCGGCTCTATGAAGTCGCGGAAGTCAATGACACGTACAAGGAAAAGCGGAGTCTTTCGCGCATGAACGGCATGCCCACCGTGTTCCTCATCATTTCCAAGCAGAGCGGCGCCAACACGCTCAAGGTTTCGCAGCGGGTGAACAAGGAGATCGAGGCGATCAAGAAGGCGCATCCCATGCTGGTGTTCCATACCATTTTGGACCAGGGCGATCCGGTGAAGCGCGTGACGGGCAGGACCATCCGCGAGGGGATCATCGGCGCCCTGCTCGCGGTGCTGCTGCTGTTCATCTTTCTCGGCAACATCAGGCCCACGCTCATCATCGCGGTGGCAATACCGCTTTCCATCATCACCACGTTCATCGCGCTGTACGCGGGCGGCTTCACGCTCAACCTCATGACGCTCGGCGGGTTCGCGCTCGGCATCGGGCGGCTCGTCGATGACGCCGTGGTGGTCATTGAAAATATCTACCGCCACCTCATGAGGGGCGAGCCGCCGGTGACCGCCGCGCGCAGGGGCGCAAGCGAGGTCAGCATGGCAATCGCGGCCTCGACGTTCACCACGATCATCGTGTTTCTGCCGCTGCTGTTTTCCACCGGCCTCGCCGGCCAGCTCACGCGCGGCCTGTGCCTCACCATCATGTTCGCGCTGCTCGCGAGCCTGTTCGTGGCGTTCACCATCGTTCCCATGCTTTCATCCGTGTTTTTCCGAAAGCCGAAAACAGACCGCGCGGCCTGGTTCGAAAATGTCAAGACGGGCTACGGCTCCTGGCTCTCGTGGGTGCTCGACCATCCGTGGATCACCGCCGGCATCGTGGCCGCGGTCCTCGTGGTAAGCCTCGGCGCCGGGGCCAAGTTCCTGGGCAAGGAATTCATGCCCGACTCCGACAACGGCATGATGGTGCTCAACGTGGAAATGCCGCAGGGCACTCCGCTCGAAGAGACCGCCTCGCTCACGGCGCAGCTCCAGAAGCTTCTGCAGTCTTATCCCGAGGTCGGGTTCGTGGGCGAGATGGTGGGCGCCGACGACGAGAACTCGAGCCACGGCGAGGGCGTGACCGGCCCGAACGGCGCGCAGGTGTTTGTGCGGCTGCTCAATCCCGACCAGCGTGACAAGACGCAGCAGCAGATACAGGACGATTTCCGCAAGCGCCTTCCCGAGCTCAAGAACGCGAAAATCACGCTCATGGCCATGTCCGGGTTCACCATGGGAAGCACCAAGCCGCTCACGATCCACGTGTACGGCAACAACCTGGCAACCCTGCGCGACATCTCGCAGAACGTATTGAACGTGGTGAAAGCAATCCCGGGTGTCAAGGACGTGGAATCGTCGTTCTCAAAGGCAAGGCCGGAATACCATTTCGTCATCGACCGGCAGAAGGCGCTCATGTACGGCCTGATGCCCCTGCAGGTCCAGACGGCGCTCCAGGCGGCAAACCTCGGCAGCGTGGCCACACAGCTGCGCACCGGCGACGAGGAGATCGACGTGCGGGTCATTCTCGACAAGAGATTCAGGGACAAGCTCGACTATCTCCAGCAACTGCCGCTCAAGACGCCGGCGGGCGTCACCATTCCGCTTTCCCAGGTGGCCACGGTGCTTCCGGCCGAGGGGCCCGTGGTGATCAAGCGAGACAACAAGTTCCGCGTGGGCATCGTTGACGGCAACATCACGGACAGGCCGCTCGGCGCCATTGTCGCGGATGTCAAGACCCAGCTCGCGCCCATCGAGAAGTCGCTCCCCGCGGGATATTCCATTTCGTACAAGGGCGATTACGAGAACATGCAGGAAAGCTTCCAGCAGCTGGCCCTGGCGCTCGTGCTTGCGATCCTTCTCATTTACATGGTGATGGCCTCGCAGTTCGAGAGCCTGGTGCACCCGTTCACCATCATGTTCACCATCCCGCTCGCCGGCATCGGCGTGGTATGGATCCTGCTCCTGCTCGGCAAGACGCTTTCGATGGTTTCGTTCCTCGGCGTCATCATCCTCACCGGCATCGTGGTGAGCAACGGCATCGTCATGGTGGACTACATCAACCAGTGCCGTCACGCCGGCATGGCCATACGCGACGCCATTCTCGAGGGATGCAAGACCCGCCTGCGGCCCGTGATCATCACCGCTGGCGCCACCATCATCGCCATGATCCCCATGGGATTTTTCGGCGGCACCGAGGGCGCGGCCACGAGTCCCATGGCACTTTCGGTGATCGGCGGCCTCATCAGCGCGACGTTCCTCACGCTTTTCGTTGTGCCGCTGGTTTACAACGTGCTCGACCAGATCGGCGCATGGGTAAAGAGGGGTGTTAAAAGGGTGATCGGGTAAGAGTTGATGCGTTGAAAAGTTGACGAGTAAATGGGTGGGGGAACTCTTCGGTGTGGCAAGGATTTTGCAATATACCTTCCTTGGTTGGTCAGGGAGTCCCAAAGGGAGGTACTATGGACAGCACAAAAACAAACGGATTTAAATCTGAATATGTTCCCGGCGTGTGCAACATCGGACCTGCGGAAAGACGTTTGCGGAGAAAGTCTGGCTGGATAGGGATCGGCGTTGGCATCGGTTTGTGGGCAGCGCTTGCGTTCGTCAAAGCGCCGCAGGCATGGCGGCTGCTCGTTTTTTTTCCCGCAAGCCTCGCTGCGTCGGGATATCTCCAGTCCGCTTTTCATTTCTGCGCCAATTTCGGCATGCGGGGTGTTTTCAATTTTGGACCCGAAGTGGGGAAAACAGATACTGTTCTTCAGGCCGAATTCCGAAAGAAGGACCGGCGCAAGGCGTCGCTCATTCTGCTTTTGTCCGGTGTCATCGGTGCGATTGCGGCCGCTGCGGCCTTTTTGGTCAAAACTTAAACGGAAATGATTCGTTGATCCGTCTATGATCGCCGTACAAACAGAAAATCTCGCCAAACGTTTCAAAAAATTCCTTGCGGTGGACGGCATTTCCTTTACGGTGAATGAAGGGGAAGTGTTCGGGTTTCTCGGACCCAACGGCGCGGGCAAGACCACCACCATCAACATGCTTTCGACGCTGATCGCCCCGTCATCGGGCGGCGCCCGGATCATGGGTTACGATATTGTCAAGAAGCGCAACGAGGTCCGGCGGTCCATCGGTGTGGTGTTCCAGGACCCGGCCCTCGACAGCAGGCTCACCGGCCGGGAGAACCTGGAGTTCCACGCGCACATGTACGGCATGCCGGCGCGGGAGCGCAACGGCAGGATCGCTGAAGTACTCGCCCTCGTGGAGCTCGAAGACAAGGCGGCCGCCCGCGTGGAAACATATTCCGGCGGCATGAAGCGCAGGCTCGAAATCGCACGCGGCCTCATGCACCGGCCCAAGGTCCTGTTCCTCGACGAGCCTACCATAGGGCTCGATGCACAGACCCGGCGCCACATATGGACCTACGTCAAGAAACTCAATGCCGAAACCGGCATCACCATGATCCTCACCACCCATTACATGGAGGAGGCCGATGCTCTCTCTCACCGGATCCTTATCCTCGACCGCGGCAGGATCGTGGCGCTCGACACGCCGTCGGCGCTCAAGGACGTTTTGGGCGGGGACGTGATCGAGCTCGGCATTGCGGGCGACACATCATCATTTGTCAATGCCATGCGCTCGGCCGGCTGGGTAAAGAGCGTTGCGGCGAACGATGGATGCGTGCGGCTCAGCCTCGAAAAGGCCGAACTGCACGTGGCGCCCGTGGTCCAGGCCGCGGCGGATCACGGCGTGGCGCTATCGTGTGTGAACATCAGAAAGCCGAGCCTGGACGATGTGTTCATCCATTTTACGGGCAAGACGATCCGCGAAGGCGGCAATGACGCAACAGAGGGAAAACCGTCCAGGCGCGGACACCGAAGGCGCAGGTAGGGCATGCGGATTCTTCTCGTCATTTATATTCTGTGGCTCAGGGACATGAAACGCTTCATGCGGTCGCCGTCGCGCATCGTGGGCAGCGTCACGCTTCCGCTGCTCACGCTCGTGGCGCTCGGCGCGGGCTTCGGCCGAATGCCGATTCCCGGCATGAATTCGCCGAACTACCTTTCGTTCCTTGTGCCGGGCATGGTGGGGATGACCATCCTGTTCGGCGGCGTGTTTTCCGGCATGTCGGTCTTGTGGGACCGCCAGTACGGGTTTCTCAAGGAAATCATGGTGGCGCCGGTGCCGCGGGTCGCCATTGTTGTCGGCCGCATCACCAGCGGCAGCACGACCGGCGTGATCCAGGCCTCGGTCATCGCGCTCATGGCGACGTTTCTCGGTTTTGCGCTTCCGTCCCTGCCCGGTTTTCTCCTTGCGCTGGTGTTCATGATCTTCATCTCGGTTATTTTTACGGGCATCGGCCTGGTGTTCGCCTCGCGCATGAAGGACGAGCAGGGGTTCGGGCTGATCATGAATTTTCTCATCCTGCCGTTTCTGTTTCTTTCCGGCGCCTTTGCGCCCATCGGAAATCTGCCCGCGTGGGTGCGGACATTCTCCTATATCGATCCGCTCACCTACGGTGTGGAGGGCCTGCGCGCAGCCTTGCTCGGCTCTTCCGCGATCCCCCTCGTGCTGAGCTTCTCGGTGTGCGCGGCGTGCGCTTTGATGCTGGTGCTTGTCGGCGCGTGGTTCTTCGAGACGAGCGAAGCGGTGTGAGAAGTTATAGCGGAAAGCGTTGACGGGTTAAGAGCTGAGACAAGAAAATACGGTTCAAAGTGAAGATTTTACGGAGGTGAATGTTGTTCCGTTAGCCTGCAACTTGGAACGCGGAACTTTTTTTAACGCTTCTTTTTCTTTTCTTTTTTAATCCCCTTTTTGTTTTCCGGATAGCCGACAGGAATCACCTTGCGCGTTGTATCCTTTAGCGTGCTGTCGGCCGTGGAATCCCGGGGCGGGGGAAGGCCGGAAAGCTGGGTGTATCCCGAATCATCGAGCATGTGCCTGCGGTAAAGGTTGTTTGCCATCACCACGACCCGCTTCTGGATGAACGCGCTCTTGTCGTTGAGCGGGGAGACCCTGCTCGGCATCGCAAGGACCGCGGCGAGACGGGAAGCCTCGTTCAAGGTGAGGCGCGAGCACGGCTTTTTAAAATATGCCTGCGAGGCCGCCTCGCACCCGAAAATATTGTCGCCCCACTCGGCATAGTTCAGGTATAGTTCCAGTATTCTGTTTTTGTCAAGGTATTTCTCCAGAAGAAGGGTGTAGCCCATCTCCTTCGCCTTGCGCACGAAATTTTTTTCGTGGTCGCAGAAAAGGTTTTTCGCGAGCTGCTGGGTGATGGTGCTCGCGCCGCGGGCAATGCGGTTCTTGTCCTTGTTGTATTCGAACGCCTCCAGAATCGCCTCGATGTCGAACCCCGGGTGCGTGTAAAAACCGTCGTCCTCGGCCGCGACCACCGCGTTCTGCAACGACCGCGAAATGGAATCGAGCGGCACGAAACGCTGCAGCAGCGTGTCGGGTTTCTTCTGGGCCCGGAGCGCGGCGCGGTACCGCTTCATGTATTCGGTCTGCGACGGGTTGTGGTCAACGAGAAATTTCACGTCGCGGAACGGCTTCGAGACCAGGAAATACCCGTAAACGATGAGGACGGTGCCGGCAAGGGAAAACACCACGGCGTAGGTGAGAAGAAGTGCTTTGATGATGCGCCAAAAAAAATATAAAATCTTTGATAAATATTTTACCATGATGGTATAATGTTTCTTAAGACGGGAAAGAACCCGCATATCCGGCGCGTGATGGAAAAAGCACCTAAAAATAGTACTTTGCTGTGGTGCCGGAGAGAAATTAGTTGTTCCGAATCGATTGCTTTTGAAAGGGGACAAGGATAATGCAGACCAATACTCACGGCATGATAAGCCTTTTTCTCATTTTCATGGCCATTGCCGTTGCATTGGGTGCCGTGGTGCTGAAGTCGCCCCTTTTCGCGCTCATCTATCTCGGCATCTGCGCAATATGTTTTCTGAACATTGTTTTTTCGTATTGCGCAAAATGCCCGTGCAGGGAAAAAGACTGCAGCCACGGGTTTTTGGGATCGCTCACGAAAATCATGCCCAAACGGAAGGAAGGCCCGTACACTTTTATTGACATTCTTTCCACGCTCATCTCCATCGGCGCGATTCTGATGATACCACACCTGTGGCTCGTGTACAACATTCCGTCGCTCATACTGTTCTGGCTGCTCATCATCGTTGCCGCGCTCGAAATCATTTTTCTCGTGTGCCCGGACTGCGCCAACAAGAATTGCTATTTGTGCCCGGGAAAAAGCAAATCGGTAAAAAAGTTTTCCGCATAACGGTTTCCGAATTCTCTCCACGCGGTGTGTTATGAAAGAATTCCAGCGTTACTGGTATATCGCATGCTGCGCCGTATTCTGCATTTTTAATTCCGCCATGGCGCAGAACGAGTGCCAGAACTGGCAGGCCAATCACAGCGACTGGATCTTCTGCGACGATTTCGAGGACACCGGCTCCCTGGTGAAACCGGGAAGGTATTTTGAATACGACAGCAATGCCGGTGACTTTGTCCCGAAACCGGGCCTCGGCGTCAACGGCTCGCGCGGCATGCAGGTGCGGTGGCAGGCGGGCGAGGTGGGCGCGGGGAGCATCAAGCTTTCGTTCGGCAGGAACCCGAACGCCTACATGAATAAACAGAACATACGGCCTACCCAGGATTTCAGGGAAATTTATTACCGCATGTACCTCAAGATGCAGACCGGCTGGCAGGGGAGCCCGGCCAAGCTTTCGCGCGCCACGTGCTTTACTTCCGCGAACGACTGGCGCCAGGCCATGATCGCCCATCTGTGGAGCGACGACAGCGCGCACCTGCTCATCGACCCCGCGAGCTGCGTGAACGCCGCGGGCGTCGTGCAATGCACCACCTACAACGATTTCAACCACCTTACCTGGCTGGGCAACAAGAGCGGCATTACGCCGCTGTTCGCCACCAGCAACAGCGGCAAATGGTTCTGCATCGAGGCGCACGTGAAGCTCAACGACCCCGGGGTCGCAAACGGCGTCCAGGAGTTCTGGATCGACGGCAACCTCGAGGCGCGGCGGGAAGGCCTCAATTTCGTCGGCACCTATTCCGATTACGCAATCAACGCGGTGTTCTTCGAGAACTACTGGAACGCGGGATCGCCGGTGCAGCAGGAGCGGTATTTCGACAACATCGTGGTGTCGACGAAGCCGATCGGGTGTTTGCAGGCCGGCGTGATGGTTCCGGAAGGGAAATACGGGACAGCGAATGACAGGAAAATTACTATAACGGTATTCCGGAGGAATGGGAAAGACATCCTTGAGATTAGGAACGCCATTGCCGGACGTTACCACATAGTTACATTGACAGGAAGGAGAATTGCCGAAGGTGAGGTGGCCAGGAATGGTCGCACCACTGTTGATTTATCGGAAATACCGTTTGGGATATATTTTGCAGGTATAAATGCAGTGGACGGGGGATTGGTTGAAAAACGGCTTGTCGGAGGAAAATAATCAACAATAGTAAAAGGCCATTGTGAGGAGAGAATGCAGAACCTCGATTATAAATCAGGAAGTCATCCTTTTCCGCATCAGCCAATCTTCATCCATTCTGTTTTTTTACTGATAGTTTCTTCATTTACATTTACCATACGCGCCCAAACCACCGCCGTCCCCGTCACCGACTTCCTCAACTCCATCGGCGTCTGTACCCACATCGGCCAGGGCGTTGACAACGCGGCCCAGAGCGCGACCGCCATGACCTATGCCGGCATCCGCAACCTTCGCGACGACGGCAGGAGCAGCCACATTCAGGACTGGATAACGGTGTACGACCAGTCGGGCGTCCGCACCTGCTTGTTGACAGATCAGAATATCACCAGCACCGTGACCATGGCAAAGCAGCTCCGCGCCGCCGGCGCGCTCCTTGCGGTGGAGGGCCCCAACGAGCCGAACAACTGGCCGGTCACGTATCAGGGCCAGACATCGTCGGACACCACGTCGCTGCCGATTGCCAAGTTCCAGAGGGACCTGTATGCGGCTGTCAAGGCCGAGCCGGCGCTCAGCGGCATTCCGGTGTTTCATTCGAGCGAGGCGGGCGGGAGCGAGCCTGACAACTGCGGCCTGCAATTCCTTACCATCCCGGCCGGCGCGGGCACGCTCATGCCCGACGGAACGGTGTTCGCCGATTTTGCCAACACCCATAACTATGTTTGCGGAACGCAGAACGCGGACCTCGGTGACAATCAGGCATGGAACGCGGCAGACCCGACGCTCAACGGGCCATGGGACGGGCTGTATGTTGAATATGGACACACGTGGTGGGGAGCGGGTTTCAACGGTTACACCAACCAGCAATTACTCACCCTGCCGAGAGTGACCACCGAAACCGGCTGGACAACAGGCGGCACCGGAAAAAACATCACCGAGGACCAGCAGGGAAGGCTTTTTCTCAATCTCTATCTTTCGCAGTTCAAACGGAACTGGAAATATACCTTCATTTACATGTTGAGAGATGATCCGAATCAAGGTTACTGGGGCCTTTTCCATACCGACTATACCCCGAAACCGTCGGGCACGTATCTGCACAATTTTACCGCCATTCTCGCCGACACGGGGACGATTGCAACGCCGGGGCGGCTTGATTATTCCATCCCGTCCCAGCCCGCGACCGTGCATGACCTCCTGATGCAGAAGCATGACGGCACGTTGGAACTTGCGGTGTGGAGCGAAAAGGCGAGCGGGACCGAGGCGGTCACGGTGAACCTGAACGCTGTTTTCGCAACGGTAAAGGTATACGATCCCGTGGCCGGCGCTGCGCCGGCTCAAAATCTGTCCAATGCGAACAGCGTGCAGCTTTCCCTGAGCGACCATCCGGTCATCATTGAGATTCCGAATCAAGCGGCCGCCGCGCCATTGACCCGCGGGGAAAAGCATGTTGACAATGCGGACTTCACCGTAGATGCTTCCGCAACAAATGCAGTGATCAGATATTATACCGGTTCGAGTCAAGGGGTAACCTTTTTTCTCTATGACATGCGGGGACGGCTTGTAAAAACGCTGGCGGACGGAAATCAGGACGCGGGATATCATGCGGTTTTTCTTTCCGAACACGGTAAAAACGGTGTTTACTTTTGCCGGATGGAAACCGAAGGGATTTCTGCAGCGCGAAAAATTCAAATTGTCAGATAAGAAATGATGAATTAATTATTGCTATTGTTTAAAAATATCTGCTCGTTGCTCGTGTTGACCTCAACCCCCGGCCCCTTCTCCGGATCGGAGAAGGGGAGAAGGAAGTCCTCATTTGGAATATCCCTCTCCGATTCGGGGCGTGGCTGCCGAAGGCCGGGGTGAGGTCAGTTGACAAATAAATCAATAAACCGTATATTCTCATCTGAAGAATCACGGCGATTTCCCATGCAATTACTGAGAGGATAGCATGAAAAAATCAACGCAGAATTTTATCATCCAATCGTTGATCATTTTCCTTTTAACCGCATCAACAATCCTTGCCGCCTTTGGATATGACTGGCATCCCCTGCGCATCGGCGCCGGAGGATGGCTCGTGGGCATGGACATAGCGCCCGACGGCACCAAGGTGGTGCGCGCCGACACCTATGGGGCGTATCTGTGGACCGCTACGCAGTGGCAGCAGCTTGTCACGGCGACCAGCATGCCCGCGGCCGATGTTGCCGTTGACAACGCGGCAGGCGTTTACGAAATTCGCATCGCGCCGAACAATACAAATCGCTTTTACATGATGTACAACGGAAACGTGTATCGTTCCGACAACAGGGGAACGGCCTGGGCCAAAACGGCTTTCGCGCCTGTCACCGGCTGCGACGCGAACGACAACTACCGCATCAACGGACAGAAAATGGCAGTCGATCCGGCAAATCCCGATGTGGTCTATGTCGGGACCACGCTCAACGGCGTCTGGGTGACTGCAAACGGCGGGTCAAGCTGGGCGCAGGTGAGCACGGTCCCAACCGGCGGCGCGGGCGGCATCACCGGCATTGCGTTTGACGCCGGTTCTGGAACCACGGGCGGAAAAACCAACATGATTTACCTCTGCAGCTGGGGCAACGGCGTATACCGTTCAACAGACGCGGGCGGCTCGTTTACAAAAGCAACAGGCGGCCCCACGACGGTGAACAACGCGATTGTCGCAGGCGACGGCATCTACTATGCTGCGGACGGCACCGCCGCCTGGAAATACGCGTCCGGCGCGTGGACCAATATCAACGCGTCCGGCGGATGGCACAGCATCGCGGTGGATCCTGCAGACCCGGCGCGCATCGTCGTTGGAAGCGACGGCGGGAACCTCGACCAGTCGCTAGACAGGGGCGCAACTTGGGGCGGCACCATCTGGGGCTCGACCGCGCATCCGCAAACCCGGGTGGCATCCGACATCCCGTGGCTGGCATGGACGGCGGAAAGCTACATGTCGAACGGCAACATGATCTTCGATCCTTCGGCAACCAACAAGCTCTTCTTCTCGGAAGGGATCGGCGTCTGGTACACCAACCTTTCGAGAACCCAGACCTGGGACAGCGGCGTGGTGTGGAACTCGCAGAGCGCGGGCATAGAGCAGCTGGTGGCCAACGAGATCGTTTCGCCGCCGGCCGGCCGCCCGTTGGTTGCCTCGTGGGACAGGCCGGTGTTTTATGTGGCCGACCCCGATTCGTATCCGTCAAAGCACGGGCCGGACAACCAGAACGCCATCATCGCCGGATGGGCGCTCGACTGGGCGTCGAACGTGCCCTCGTTCATCGCCGGCCTGTTCAACTGGGGAACCACGGAAAAATCCAGCTACTCGACCGACCACGGACAGACCTGGCACGCCTTTCCTTCGCATCCGGCAAATTTCGGGAACGGCGGCTCCATCGCGGCGGCTTCGCCGGACAACATCGTATGGGTACCGGAAAACAACATGGTTCCGTATTACACAAAAGACGGCGGAACAACCTGGTCGCTGGTAAACGCGCCCGGCGCGGCCGCCACCGGAGAGACCGGCTGGGGATTCGCCTATTATCTCAACCGGCACATCGTTGCGGCGGACCGAAAGATCATCGGCACCTTTTACCTGTACAACTACCTCAAGGGCCTTTACAAATCGGTTGACAGCGGAAGCACGTGGACGCTCGTCCATGCCGGCGAAATAACCCCGTGGTCAAGCTACAACGCAGAGCTCAAGACGGTGCCGCTGCACGCAGGACACCTGTTCTTCACCGGCGGCCCCCAGGGCGGAGCGGGATCTTCACATCCGGAAAACGAGCCGTTCATGCGCTCCACGGACGGCGGCGCGACCTGGACGGCCGTCCCCAATGTTCTTGAAGTGCGATGCTTCGGGTTCGGCGTGGAGGCAGGCTTGAGCGCCTACACGACCATTTACATTTGCGGATGGGTGAATAATGTTTACGGTATCTGGCGCTCGGACAGTCTGTTTAGCGCCTGGACGCAGATCGGCGACTGGCCGCTGGGCAGCATCGACAACATAAAGACCATCAGCGGGGACATGAATGAGTATGGAACGGTGTACGTGGGGTTCTCCGGGTCGGGATATGCGTACGGGAAAATCGCGGCAAGTGCAGCAGGGCCGAGCAAGAAAAAAATGCCAGTGAGACTTGATGGGATGAATTTGAAAATCAACAGACTGCCGCAACGGGATATTGTGGAAATTTCCTTTTCGATTGTTACTGATGGACAAGTCGATATTTCAATTTATAACGCTGATGGAAGATTGATCAGACAATTGGTCAATAAAGATTTTCAGGCGGGATCATACTATACAAAATGGAACGGCAGAGGTGAACGTGGAGTTGTATCGGGGGGAATTTATTTTGTGAAGATGAAATCCAGTACGGCGGAACTATCGCAGAAAATTGTTTTGATGGAATGACTGGCTGATGAGAATTTGTGCGTCATTCCCGCGGAAGCGGGAATCCAATCTGGGAATGGATCCCCGATCAGGTCGGGGATGACAAGTCAACTGAAACTGCCTTGTAGTAGCCTTCAAAATGTCAGTTTTAAATTATTGAAAAATGAAGAGGGATAAAATGGATTTCGTTACTTTTTTTCCTGCACTGCTTGCGCCCCCGCCGCCTTCTTCGCCACCTTGATCCTCGCCTCGGCCTTCATCACCCTGTATTTTGCAGCCTTGATTTCCGCGAAGCTCTGCGCCTTTTTCATTTCCATTTCCGCGCTTTCCATCTCCCTGAGCGCCCGTCCCATGTCGATTTCGTTGCAGCGCTCCGCGGTTTCGGTGATCACCGAAACGTCGTTCTTTCTCACCTCGAGGAACCCGCCCGAAATCGCCATGCATTCGGTTTTCTTGTCGCGGGTGATGCGGATTTCTCCCGGATCGAGCCGCGACAGCAGGGGAGCGTGGTCGAACAGGATTCCCAGTTCGCCCTCTGAGCCGGGGAACACCGCAAAGTCCACCTTTTCGGAAAAGACCTTCCGTTCCGGGGTGACGATGTCGAGTTGAAAGGTTTTGTCAGACATTTTTTTTCTATCGTTTGCGCCTCACCCTTTTCTCCCCCGGCCCCTCTTCCCCTCTCCCACGAGTGGAGAGGGGAAGAGGGGTGCCCATGAACGACGTGAATGGGCGGGGTGATGGGGAGAGGCGAGACCTTTACAAACTCTTCGCCTTCTCTATCACGTCCTCGATCGCGCCCACCATGCTGAACGCCGCTTCCGGCAGATCGTCGTGCTTGCCGTCGATGATCTCCTTGAAGCTCTGCACGGTCTTTTCGAGCGGCACGTATTTGCCGGGCGTGCCGGAAAATTCCTGCGCCACGAAGAACGGCTGCGACAGGAACTTCTCAAGTTTCCGCGCGCGGAACACGGTGATCTTGTCCTCCTCCGAAAGCTCCTCCATGCCGAGGATCGCGATGATGTCCTGGAGCTCGCGGTATTTCTGCAGGATGCGCTGCACCTCGCGCGCAACGGCGTAATGTTCCTCGCCCACGATTTTCGGGTCAAGGATGCGCGACGTGGAATCGAGCGGGTCGACCGCGGGATAAATGCCGCGCTCCACGATGGCGCGTGAAAGCACGGTCGTCGCATCAAGGTGCGCGAACGTCGCGGCCGGCGCCGGATCGGTGAGGTCGTCCGCCGGGACGTAAATGGCCTGCACCGACGTGATGGAGCCCTCCTTGGTGGAGGTGATTCTCTCCTGTAAAGACGCCATTTCGGTGGCGAGGTTGGGCTGGTAGCCCACGGCCGACGGCATGCGGCCGAGCAGCGCCGACACCTCGGAGCCTGCCTGGACAAAGCGGAATATGTTGTCGATGAAGAGAAGCACGTCCTGCTTTCCCACGTCGCGGAAATACTCCGCCACCGTGAGGCCGGTGAGGCCGATGCGCAGGCGGGTGCCAGGCGGCTCGTTCATCTGGCCGAACACGAGCGCTGTTTTGTCAATCACGCCCGACTGCTTCATATCAAGCCACAGGTCGTTTCCCTCGCGCGTGCGCTCGCCAACGCCCGCAAACACGGAATAACCTCCATGCTCGGTTGCGATGTTCCGAATGAGCTCCATGATGAGCACGGTCTTTCCCACGCCCGCGCCTCCGAAAAGCCCGATTTTTCCGCCTTTGGGGTAGGGAGTGAGAAGGTCGATGACCTTGACGCCGGTTTCCAGTATTTCCCACGATGTTTTCTGGTCCTCTAGGGACGGCGGCTTGCGGTGAATGGCCCAGCGTTCTTCGCATTTAACAGGCCCGAGTTCATCGATGGGATCGCCGAGCACGTTCACAAGCCTTCCGAGCATGCCGTTGCCGACCGGGATTTTAATCACATCGCCGGTGTCGAATACCATGGCGCCGCGGGTCAGGCCGTCGGTGGAGGCAAGTGCCACGCACCTAATTTTGTTGTCACCCAGAAGCTGCTGGACCTCGGCGGTTATTTCAAGCGCCTTGACATTGCCCTGCGCTTCCTGCCTGATTTTAACCGCGTTAAGAATGGCGGGAAGCTTTCCCGCGGGGAATTCCGCGTCGACCACGACCCCCAGCACCTGAATGACCTTACCGACCGGAAGGCCGGCATCATCGGTTTTCTTTTCCTGATTCATACCTGCGTCCTTTTGACTGCCTGGCGTCGCATTATCATCCTCAACGCAGGGCTTCTGCGCCGGATACGATTTCCAGGAGCTCTCTGGTTATAATTGATTGACGTACTTTATTGTAATACAGCGTTAATGCGTTGATGAGTTTCCCCGCGTTTTTTGTTGCCGCGAACATGGTGGTCATGCTCGCCGCCTGCTGCGCGGCATTGGACTCCAGAAAGATTTTCCATAGCTGGCCGTTGACATACTGCGGCATGAGCACGTCGAACGTCTCTTCCGGGGAAGGCTCGAAAATGTAGCTTGCCGTTCCGCCGGTCTCCTTCTGCGGCTTGAGCGGAAGCAGCGTCTCAACCGTGATCTCCTGCGAAGCGGGCGCCTTGAACTTGTTGTACACCGCGACGATCTCGTCGATCTTCCCTTCTGTAAAGTCGGCAAGGAGCTTTGCACCGACCGCCGCCGCGTCGATGTATTTGGGACTGAACATCATCTCAACGTACCGGTCGGCGATGTCCACCTGTCTGCGCTTGAGGGCCTCAATCGGCTTTTTTCCAACAATAGTCACGGAGATGTTTTTTGAACTCTTATCTAAAACCGTGCTCATGGTTTGTTTCACCACGTTGGCGTTGAATGCGCCGCACAGCCCCTTGTCCGACCCCACCACCACGATGCGGATGTTGTGCCCCTCCTCGATGCGCACGTACGGCGAGGTGCCCGCCGGTATGCCCGAGGTGAGATGGACCGCGATGTCCCTGAGCTTGTCGAAATAGGGGCGGGCCGCCACAACGCGGTCGCGCGCCCGGCGCAGCTTGACCGATGCAACCATCTGCATGGCCCTCGTGATCTTCTGCGTGTTCTTCACGCTTACGATCCTGCGCTTTATGTCTCTCGGGGTGGGCATTGATTAATCTCAATTTTCTAATTTGATATTTTATTGACGTTTTTTGATATGAATAAACCTCGTTACATCCTCTGTTTCTTAAACGTCTCGACCGCCGCAATCAGCGCCTTTCTATTATCCTCGGTAATTTCCTTTTTCTGCCGAATGCTGTCGAGAATGCCCACATGAACGCGCTCCACGAATTTTGCCAGCTCTTTTTCGAAGCTGCGCATCTGCGCCACCGGGATGTCGTCGAGCAGGCCGTAGGATCCGGCGGCGATGATGAGGATCTGGTTCTCAAACGGCATGGGCTCGTGCTCGTCTTGCTTGAGGATCTCCACCATGCGCTCGCCGCGCGTGATCTGCGCCTTTGCCGATTTGTCAAGGTCTGAGCCGAACTGCGCGAACGCGGCGAGCTCGCGGTATTGCGCGAGGTCGAGGCGCAGCTTTCCCGCCACCTGGCGCATTGCCTTGAACTGGGCCTTGCCGCCCACGCGCGACACCGAAATTCCCACGTTGATGGCCGGCCGCACGCCGGAGTAGAACAGACTGCCTTCCAAATAAATCTGTCCGTCTGTGATGGAGATGACGTTGGTCGGGATGTACGCCGACACGTCGCCCGCCTGCGTCTCGATGATGGGCAGGGAAGTGAGCGACCCGCCGCCGAGCTTGTCGGAAAGCTTCGCCGACCGTTCCAGGAGGCGCGAGTGGAGGTTGAAGATATCGCCGGGATACGCCTCGCGACCCGGCGGCCTGCGCAGCAGCAGGGACAATTGACGGTATGCGTATGCGTGTTTGGAAAGGTCGTCGTAAATGACAAGCGCATGGCCGCCCTTGTCGCGGATCTCCTCGCCGAGCGCGGTGCCCGCATACGGCGCGATGTACTGCAGGGGGGCGGGATCGGACGCCGACGCGGACACGATCACCGAATACGACATGGCGCCCGCGTCTTCGAGCACCTTGTGCACGCGCGCGATCGACGACTGCTTCTGGCCGATGGCCACGTAGATGCAGATGACGCCCGTGCCCTTCTGGTTGAGGATCGTGTCGATGGCAACCGCGGTCTTGCCCGTGCCGCGGTCGCCGATGATGAGCTCGCGCTGGCCGCGGCCGATGGGGATCATCGCGTCGATGGCCTTCCAGCCGGTGAGCAGCGGCTCCTTCACGGGCTGGCGGTCAACCACGCCTTTTGCGCGCTCTTCGAGCAGGCGGAACTTTGTCGCCTTTACCGGCCCCTTGCCGTCGAGCGGCTGGCCGATGGGGTTGATGATGCGGCCGATGGTCTCGCTGCCCACCGGCACTTCCATGATCCTGCCCGTGCAGCGAACGGTCTCGCCCTCCTTGATGGACGTGTCGTCGCCGAAGATCACCACGCCCACGTTGTCGGGCTCGAGGTTGAGCGCCATGCCGTACACGCCGCTGTCGAACTCCACGAGCTCGGCGTACATGCATTTGTCAAGTCCGTAGATGCGCGCGATGCCGTCGCCGACTTGGATCACGGTGCCGGTCGAGACCATTTCGAGCCTCGTCTGGTACGATTCGATCTGTTTTTGGATGATCCGGGTGATTTCTTCGGGTCTGATGTTCATGGTGCTCTCTCTCTGTTTATGGCCTAACCTGACAATTCAAGAATACCCCACCGCAAAGGCGCAGAGAAAACAATACACATGATAGTTTTTTGAGGGTGATTGAGGGTACTTTTTGCATATTTATTTTGTTCTCTCTGTCTTTTCTTCTCTGCGCTCTCCGTGTCTCTGCGGTGAGTTTTTGAGTTATCCGGACTAGAACGACGTTATGGTCTCTTTGAGCCGTTTCAATTGAAACGCGACGCTGCCGTCGATCACCCGGTCGCCCAGAATGATACGCATCCCTCCCATGAGGGAGGGGTTGACCTCCGAGGTGATGACGATGTTCTTCTCCAGGCTTTTGGTGAGGCTTGCCTTGATTTTCTTGAGGGTCTCGCCCGAAGGCCGGGAGACGCTTTCGGTCCTCACGTTCACCCGGTTCTCGTCCCGGTCGAGCATGTCGGAAAAACACCGGGCGATGGCGGTGCAGTGGAAAATCCTTTTCTTGTCGATGATGAACCCCATGAACTTCATGGTGACGTTTTCGCACGAAGGCGCGAACAGCGCGGCCATGACCTTCTTTTTCTCCTCCGCCGTGATCTCGGGATGGTACAGCACGCGCTTGAGGTCCGGGTTCGCATCGATGCTGTGAGAAATGTCGTTCAAGTTCTCGCACACCTTGGCGGTATTTCCCAGTGTGATTGAGATTTTGTGCAAACCACGAGCGTATCTGAGAGCGAGCGAAGTGTTAAACATACTTTTTTTGGTTGATTTGAAAGTTTTTGTGTCACTCCCGCATACGCGGGAGTCCAGTCAACAAAACATGGATTCCCGCTTTCGCGGGAATGACACCACATTAATTCTTCTTTATTTCCGTCTTTCCCAAATCATCAATAAACGATTCCACCAGCTTGCGGTCGGTGGCCTCGTCGATCTCCCGCTTGAGCAGCTGCTTTGTCGCGAGGATGGAAAGCGTCGCCACCTCGCGCCGCACCTCCGAAAGCGCCTTCTGTTTTTCCTGGTCAATCTCGCGCCGCGCCTTTTCGAGGAGCTGCTCCGATTCCCTGAGCGCCTCGCCCTTGATGGCCTCCTTGATATGGCTTCCCTCCACCGTGGCCTTCTCGATTTCGGCCTTTGCGCTTTTTTTGATCTGGTCAAGCTGGTCGCGGCACTCGTTTTTAAGCCCTTCCACCTCGGTTTTCTGTTTTTCGATGTCAGCAAAAGTGTTCCTGATGTCATCGGAACGCTTTTTCATGAAGGGACGGATGTAGCGGTTGAAAAGGAAACCGAGAACGGCGATCAGAATGATGAAATTGACGATTTGGTACACCAGAAGTTTGAGACTGAAATCCATACAGTCCTTTCTTTGCACGTTTCATCGCAGCGCCGGCGCGCCGATGCCGCGGAGATGCACCCGCAACAACGGCGGATGACGCAATTATTTGCCGATTTTGGCGAACAGCAAAAAGGCAATCAGCAGAGCAAACAAAGTCTGCGTTTCGCACAATGCATAGGCGACCATGAACCATACCAGGTTCTTTCCCTGCGATTCAGGTTGGCGCGCATTGGACTCGATGTACTTGCTTGCTGCGACTCCGATGCCGATTCCCGATCCTATCGCGCCGAGTCCGATCGCAAGGCCCGCGCCGAGCGCCGAAGCCGCCGAAATGAGCGTTTTGGGGTCAAGTGCGTCCATCAATCCCTCCTGTTAAAGATAAGCCAGCGTTTCTATGGCCTTTGCAGTATATAAAGTTGCCGAGACTTCAATGGCCCTCATCCGAAGCCACGGCACCGGACAGATATACCATGGTCAGCAATGAAAAGACAAAACCCTGGATCGGTATCGTTACGACACTGTCCACCAGCATCCATGTCGTGGGGGCTACGAGGGCGCAAAACGCAAAGAGAATTTTTATGATTGTCTCCCCGGCAAAGATGTTCGAAAACAAGCGGAGCGACAGTGAAAGGGGCCTCGCGAATTCCGATATGATCTCAATCGGAATCATGATGGGCGCCATTGCGGGAACAGGCCCCAGGAAATGCTTGAAGTGCTTCAATCCATGCTTCGAAATACCCACATAATTGTAGAAGAGAAAGACGGTTATTGCCACGGCGGCCGGCGTACTGAGATAACCCGTGGGAGACAGCATGCCGGGAATCAGCCCTATGTAGCTTGCGACAAGGACAAACAGCATGATGCTGACGACAAGGGGGAAATACGCCGGTCCTTTCGGACCGACGATATCCGCAAGATATCCCTCGATAAATGCGGTAAGCGATTCGATGGCATTCTGCACGCCGCCGGGAACTCTCCTTAATCGTGCCACAGTGACGATGATGAGCGCAACAATAACCGTCATTGCAAGCCATGTATACCACACTACGAGCGACTCATGCGGCGTGAGAAACGGCAGGCACGGGGCGCCCAGCCATTGAAGCAGTAAAAATTCGTTCTGTTCCATCAGGGCTTTAACCCTTTAACAATGAAGAAAATTTTTCCAACGATAGACACCAGTATTGCAGAGCATAAAAGCCATGGAAGTGGAACAATTTTAACGTGCCACAGAAACAATACAACTGTCACGAAGAGAACAAGCCTAGCACCCTCGGCGATCCCGGCAATGGCGCGCTTGACCGATGTGGCATTGACGACGAAAAGTCTTGCCGTGTAAAAGAAACCCGTTGCGTCGGCCAATCCGATGGCGCAGCCTATTGCCACACTAAGAACCGTATTTCCGAAGTGTCCTGAAAACATTCAGAAATCCCGCGCCTATGCCCAAGAAAATAAAAATAATGGTGAATGCCGGCGCCGTGTGAAAATGCCTGTCGATCGCGGCCCCGACAAAGTATCCGATCGCCACCGATGCGACCAGCGCGAAACCCACGCTGGTGAGCCGCGCCAGATCCGCGATTTCGCGCCTCTTGTTTTCTTTGTCTTCCATAAAAAAAGGGCCGCGGGCTCAGGTAATGGTACCATGGTTACCGGCATGCGTCAACAGTAAGTTTTTCTCTCTCTGCACGGAAAAAAGGTCAAATAAGATTGAATAATATAATTGAAAAATCAATTCGAAAAAACATTAATGGCTGCGGGGGTTTGGGCTATTGAAAAATTTTGTTGATTTTTTCAGGAGCGGCATTTTTGCTATAAGCATTGAGGTGGAGGACGAACGGGATGCGTGACTTTTCTGTAAATAAATAAATTCTGCATGCCGCTGTCTTGTTGAAGGCAGAGCAGTGGCCGGACTTGCTTTTTGATACTGGGGATGATTTAGATTATAAGCAAAGGTCAAGTTCAATGTCGGGGCGGCAGTGGTACGCGCGTTTTTAAGCTTTTAGCCGCGTGGAAACATGCAAGTCAATAAACTGAAATACATTATAAAATTGCCTTTTGTGTGGTCTTGGCACTGGTACTACGGATTATTATTTCTGGAGTTGAACATTTAACTTTACATTGGTTGCAAGGGTGATTTCTGACGGTTGTAAATTTATGCCGTTTGGATGCTATCCTATTTTTAAAACACTATTGAAAACCCTCCGTGTGGCACTGCCGCCACTTCGATAAACGCTGGGCAGGCCCGTCCGTGTTTTCCGGAACCCACGTTAGTTCAACTGTCTGACATGTCAAGTACTATTCTTTGTTATAGTACAGCTTAAATGCTTATCCGCCAACACAATGTCCAAAACCCCCAAATCATTGACATGGCGGCCACCCAAACAACCTCTCGACACGCCGCGTCCAAAATAGTACTATTTGAAGAAGTCCAATACCTATTTTATAATGCAAGCGGTTTGCAAACAGGACAAAAGGATTTATTGGCACATTGTAAATCAGCAGTGATTTCTATGACTTCGCTTTACGGACTGGAGTGGAGAAAAACGCTATGCACCTAGCAATCTACATCGGCATCGGCGTGCTCGTTGCCGGCCTTATCCTTCTTATTATTTTCGAAATACATTCGCACCGGAGGCCTCCGCTGCCGCAGGCGCAGTCGCAGGACCTTTTCAACGAATCGGCGGACCGGGTCGGCCTTACCACGGAGGAGCGCGAAAAACTTCTTTCGCTCCTGTCGTACCAGAAGGCGTTGGATCCGAACACCATTTTCCAGTCCCTGCCGCTTTTCGAGCGGTGCATTGACGCGGAAGTCGGCCGTCTGCAGAAGAGCGACAAGGCAGTGGCGGCAGACGGTCCGGAAGAAAAGCTCCTGTCGGAAATCAGGAGGAAGCTCGGCTTTTCTTACATCCCGCTGGAGCACCCGCTCGTCTCTACGCGCAACATCGCGATCGGCCAGGTGGGGTCGCTGTTCGGCAAAGAGGGGAACAAGGCGATTTTCAACAAGGTGTCGGTGGTCGGCAACAACAATTTTTTTCTCACGGTCCAGTACGACGTTGAGGGCGAGGACCGTTCCCGCGCCGTATCGGACACCGAGGTCAGATTCGTGTTCGCGCGCCAGAGCGACGGCCTGTACGGCGTGCAGGTGAAAGTCGCAAACAGCAAGGAGCCCGGCGTGCTCGATCTCCTCCATACGCTGGACATCCGCCGCAACCAGCTGCGGCAGTACGTGCGCGTGCCCACCGACCTTTCGTTGCGCTTCAGGCTGCTTACCACCAAGAACCCGGACAAGAGCGAAATCCTGCGCGGCCATCTCATCACCACGAGAATGTGCGACATCTCCGGCGGCGGGCTCAGCTTCAAGCACAACCAGGCCCTGCGTCTGGGAGACCTGATCGGCATCTCCTTTGACCTGCCGGGCCAGATGCTGAGCGGCATAACGGGAAAGATCGTGCACCTTTCCCTACAGGAGGACAAGGAGGGGCACCAGTTCAAGCATCACGTACAGTTTGTCACGATCGAGCAGGGCCAGCGCGATGACATCATCCGGTATGTGACCGAAAAAGAACGTCAGTCGTAACATCAGAGGACAATACCATGCCGTTGAAAATCAGGATGAAAAAGGTGAAGTCAATTCCGGTCGTCGAGGTTGAGGGCCGGGCGACGGACCTTGACGTGAAAAGATTTTCAAAAAAGCTGCAGGATCTTTATAAAAAGGGGGATCCGCGGATCGTGGTCGACCTGAGCAAAACGAAGTTCGTGGACAGTCACGGACTCGGCATCATCGTGTATTACAACACGCTCTTGCAGAAGCAGGGAAGGCAGCTCGTGGTCCTCAATGGCAATCCCGACGACCACAACTACGTGCGGCGGCTGTTCGAGCTCACGAACCTCGATAAGGTCATGCGCACCATCGGTTCAATCAGCGAGTTATAACGCAGAAACTTTACAGATTGACCGCAGAGACGCGGAGTGCGCAGGGCATGGAAAAGGGATCTCTAAAAATTGGTTTTGCAACGGTGTCATTCCCGCGAAAACGGGAATCCATTTTAGTATCTTTACCGAAGAGGATGGACTCCCGCTTTCGCGGGAGTGACAGTTCATGTTTTAGCTTCCCAACGGTGAGTTTTCTTTTTAATAAATCAATCAAGCAAATACAAATTATTTTTTCTTCCCCACCGCCGCACGTATCCTGTCCACCGCTTTTTCAACGTTCTTGCGGCTGTTGAACGCGCTGAGCCGCACGAACCCCTCCCCGCATTTTCCGAAGCCCGCCCCGGGCGTGCACACCACTCCTGCCTTGTCAAGCAGCATGTCGAAAAACTGCCACGAGTCCGTGCCCGTGTCGAACCAGATGTACGGCGCGTTTTTCCCGCCCGAGCAGGGGTAGCCGAGGTCCGAGAGCGCGGAAACGATGATGCGGGCGTTTTCGAGGTAGAAATCATTGAGTTCGCGCACCTGCTTTTGTCCCTCCTTCGAGTAGATTGCCTCGGCGGCGCGCTGCACCATGTAGCATACGCCGTTGAATTTCGTGGTGTGGCGCCGGTTCCACAGGGCGTGCAGCGATTGCGGGCTTGCCGAGGAATCGTAGGCCACGCATTCCTTGGGAACAACGGTGTATGCGCAGCGCGTTCCGGTGAATCCTGCCGTTTTTGAATAGCTGCGGAACTCCACGGCCACCTTCCGCGCGCCGGGGATCTCGTAAATGCTGTGCGGGACAGTCTTGTCACGGATGAAAGCCTCGTAGGCGGCGTCGTACAAGATGATTGCCTTGTTCACGATGGCCCATTCCACCCATTGCGTAAGCTGCTGTTTTGTTATAATGGCGCCCGTCGGGTTATTGGGAAAACAGAGGTAGATGAGGTCAACATGCTCCGGCGGCAGCTCGGGCACGAAACAATTGCCCGCCACCGATTCAAGATAATAAATACCCTTGTAGCGTCCGTTTTCAAACTGGCCGGTGCGGCCGGCCATGACATTGGTGTCGACATACACGGGATACACCGGGTCGGGGATCGCGATTTTTATGTTGTTGGAAAACAACTCCTGAAAGTTGCCGGTGTCGCATTTGGCGCCGTCGGAGATGAAAATTTCTTCGGGCGAAACGTCGGCGCCGCGCGCCGTGAAGTCCCATTTCGCAATTTTTTCCCTTAAAAATCCATACCCCTGCTCGTCGCCGTACCCGTGGAACGTCGCGTCGCGCGCCATTTCGTCGGTGGCCTTGTGGAACGCCTCGATGCACACCTTGGGCAGCGCGCGCGTCACGTCGCCGATGCCGAGCCGGAGAATCTCGCGCTTAGGGTGTTTTTTTCTGAAGGCGTCAATGCGTTTGGCGACATCGGAAAAAAGGTACGAGGATTTGAGCTTGAGGTAGTTTTCGTTGATCGTGATCATGGAATCCCCCGGTTGCCTGGTAGGCGCTAGCTGCTGGACGTCATATGATAATTCATGTAGCGGAAAATGTCAATTGTTCGAAAGATCAAAATTCCCCGGCAAAGCGTTTTCTGTTTTATTGTCTCGAAAGAATGCGGCCGGATTGATATAATTAATCACTGCTCAAATTATTTTAACCACTTTATCATGAAAGAATTGCAATGGGAATCTTATCTGAACAGGAAATAAACGACATCGTCCGCAGCGATTTGCGCGATCCCTTCAAGACGCTCGGCATGCACTGGGAAAAAAAAGGGATCAGCGTGCGCGCGTTTCTCCCCGAGGCGGCGGCGGTCGCGGTATGCGGCCGGGGCAGGACCAGGTTTTCTCAGGAAATGGCAAAAGTCAACGAGGCGGGCGTTTTTGAACTGGCGATTCCCGCCAAAAAGAAATTTTTCAAGTATGAATTTTCCTGCACGCTCCACGACGGATCGCAAAAACGCATCATCGACCCGTACGGATTTCTTCCCGTGATGACCGAGGACTCACGCTACCTGTTCAACGAGGGCACGCACCAGCGCGTCTATGACGATCTCGGCTCGCATGAAAAGACCGTGGGCGGCGAAAAGGGCTGTGTGTTCGCGGTGTGGGCGCCCAACGCCAAGCGCGTGTCGCTCGTGGGAAATTTCAACGGCTGGGACGGCAGGCGGCACCCCATGCGGCTTTTGGGCTCGTCGGGCGTGTGGGAGTTGTTCGTTCCCGGCATCGGCACGGGGGCGATTTACAAATACGAAATAAAGAAATACTGGGGCGACCACCTCATCCTCAAGACCGACCCCTACGGCTACCGGCAGGAACCGCCGCCGAACCACGCCTCCATCGTGGCCGATCTTGACGCTTTTACGTGGGAAGACACCGAATGGATCGAGCGCCGGGCCAAGGGAAACCTGCTCAAGCAGCCCATGTCCATCTACGAGGTGCATCTCGGCTCGTGGCGGAAGGCGGGGCCGCGGCGCGGCGGCGACTGGCTGAGTTACCGCGATCTCGCCGTGCAGCTTGCGCAGTATGTCAAGGAGATGGGCTTCACGCACGTGGAGCTGCTGCCCGTGCAGGACCACCCGTACGAGCCGTCGTGGGGGTACCAGGTGTGCGGATTTTACGCTCCCAACCACCGGTTCGGCCCGCCGCAGGACTTCCAGTTCTTCGTGAACCATCTGCACAAGAATGGCATCGGCGTGATCATCGACTGGGTGCCGGGCCATTTCCCCAAGGATTCGTACGGGCTTGCCCATTTCGACGGCTCGCACCTTTATGAATACGAGGACCCGCGCGAGGGCGAGCACAAGGACTGGGGCACCCTCATTTTCAACTGGGGCAGGCACGAGGTGCGGAATTTCCTGTTTGCAAACGCGCTGTTCTGGATCGAGAAGTTCCACGTTGACGGCCTGCGGGTCGACGCGGTGGCGTCCATGCTCTACCGCAACTACAGCCGCAAAAACGGGGAGTGGATCCCCAACCGGCACGGCGGCGTGGAAAACGAGGAGGCCGTGAACTTCCTCCAGACCATGAACCGTCTCGTGCACGAGAAATTCCCCGGCGCGGTCACCATCGCCGAAGAAAGCACGGCCTGGCCGCTTGTGTCGCGGCCCACGTACCTGGGCGGCCTCGGGTTCACCTTTAAGTGGAACATGGGCTGGATGAACGACATCCTGCTGTACTTTTCAAAGGAACCCGTCCACCGCAAATACCACCAGGGCCAGATCACGTTTGCGCTGTGGTACGCGTTCACCGAAAACTTCATTCTCGTGGTCTCGCACGACGAGGTGGTGCACGGCAAGCGCAGCCTCATCGAGAAAATGCCCGGCGACGTGTGGCGCAAGTTCGCGAACGTGCGCGCGTTTTTCGGGTTCATGTTCGGACACCCCGGCAAGAAGCTCATGTTCCAGGGCTGCGAATTCGGCATGCACTGGGAGTGGGACGCCGAACAGTCGATCAACTGGCATATTTTATCGGAAGAGGACGACTGCTTCCACCACAACGGGCTCATGCGGCTCATCCGCGACCTCAACCGCCTTTACAAAAACGAACCGGCCTTGTGGGAGCAGGACTACGAGCAGGCGGGGTTTACCTGGATAGACTTTCACGACTCCGACAACTCCATCATCGCGTTCATCAGACGCGGCAGGGAATGGCACAACATCTTGGTGTTCGTGTGCAATTTCACGCCCGTGGTGCGGCGGCATTACCGGATCGGCGTCCCGTTCGGTGGGCGTTACGATGAAATTTTTAACACCGACGCGAAGGAATACGGCGGCGCGGGCTACGGCAACGACGGCGGCAGAAACGCCGACATGGTGCCCATCCACAACCAGCCCCTGTCGCTCGACCTTTCGCTGCCGCCGCTGAGTGTTTTGATTTTTAAATGGAAGAGATGACTTCGATTAGTGGGCCGTTCACGAACCTAGCCCCGGATAATTAATTTGGCCGGGGCGGTCTCCCTTGTACCCGTGACCTGCAGGCGCCAAAATTATTATGTATGTTGGTTCTGTATTATTTTAGTAAAAAAGGAGGACACCATGAAAAGAATCTATCGTGATACCGATAATAAAATGGTCGCCGGCATCTGCGCGGGAATAGGGGAGATGATCAACGTCGATCCGACGATCGTTCGGCTTGCCTTTGTGTTCGTCACCTTAGTCACCGTTTTTTTTCCGTGCATCATCGCCTATCTGGTGGGGTGGGTGATTATTCCGGAGAAAAAAGACCTTAAGGTTGATCCGGATAAAAAACAGGCACCTTGACAATAGAGATTTACGGTCAAAAGCCGGGCTCCATGCCCGGTTTTTTTTATCGTTATGAGCAAGATCATAAAAATATTCGCCGCCTACGCGATCATCAGCGGCATTGCCATGGTCGTGCTGTGGGGAATTTTATTCCTGACCGGTTTTTCAGCCGATAAAATGAGCCATACGCCGGTTGCGTTCTGGGGATTGATCGCCGCGGAAAGTATTACCGCGACGGCGCTGGTCTGCGGCGGAATCGGGATTCTCAAGAGTAAATTCTGGGGAAATAGTCTCACGTTCACCGCCATGGGAATGCTCCTGTACGCGGTCGTCTTTGCATCCGGAGCGTTTGCCCAGCAGAAGAATATTCTTCTATCCTCCTTTTTTGTCCTCATTTTTTGCGCGACGGCGGTTATACTGCTGATGAATTTATTCCGTAAGTAAAAATATTCCTCCGATCCATCATCCAATCGAGAGCACGTTACAAATAGCCATTGCAGAAACGCGCTGCAAATGGTAAAATTAATAGCTTTATAATCCTTGCACACTTATCCTGGGAACGGGCACGATGGACACGGAAAACATGGCCAAGGATCAGTTGTTATCGGAACTGAAAGAGTCGCGCCGCCAGAGGGAAAAGCTGCAGGCGAGCCTCGACCGCATCATCGACATCACGGCGGGAATCATCTACGTGCTCGATCCCGAAGGCAAGTTTGTGTTTGTCAACAATGCCGTTGACGAGATCCTCCATTATGACCCCGAGGAGCTCATCGGCAAGCATTTCTCCGAGATCATGCCGCCCAACGAGTACGAGCGCGTGAGCAGGCTGTTCGTGCTGCCGAGGCTCGCGGGCAAGAAAACCGGCGACGAGGCGGCGCCGAAACTTTTCGACGAGCGGCGCACCGGCAGCCGCAAGACAAAAAACCTCGAGGTGCAGCTCCTCACCAAATCGCAGAAGGACGTCCGCATCATGGCCGGCGACGTGACCGGCATCATCGCCGTGGAGGGCGCGTACGACCGAGGGCTCATGGAGAAGAACAAGAACAAGGCGGTCGCGTTCGTGGGCAGTCAGGGCCTGATCTTCGACATTACCAAGTACAAGCAGACCGAGAAGGAGCGCCTCGACATCCAGCGTCGGCTGCTCGAACTGCAGAAAATGGACGCGCTCGGCAGACTTGCCGAGGGCATTGCGCACGATTTCAACAACAAGCTCGGAACGATCCTGGGGTGCGCCGAGATGATGAAGCAGAACATCGGGCCCGCGGCGCGCGAGCTCGACGCCTACATCAACCCGGTGATTTCGGCGAGCAAGCACGCGGCCGATCTCACGGGCAAGCTCCTGCTCTTCGCGCGCAGCAGCACGCGCGCCGAGGAGGACGTCGCCATCCACGGCCTCGTGCTCAACGTGGTGCGCCTGCTCGAGCACACGGTTGACAAGCGGATATCCATCCAGCAGTCGCTGCTGCCGCAGTCGCCGGTGGTGCGCGGGGACCTCAAGCAGATCCAGAGCGCCATCCTCAACATCGCCATCAACGCGTGCGACGCCATGCCGGAAGGCGGCAAGCTCGTTTTTGAGACCACCGTCCATGCGGCCGACGGCGCCTTCAAGCGCGCGCATCCCCATGGCTGGGAGGCCGAGAACTACGTCTGCCTTTCGGTGAAAGACACCGGCGTGGGAATGGACAAGAACGTGCAGTCGCACCTATTCGAGCCCTTTTTCACGACAAAGACTGACGGATCGGCCCTCGGCATGGGCCTCACGAGCATCTCAAACTGCGTCAAAAGTCATCATGGTTTTATCGATGTCGACAGCGCGCCGGGCAAGGGCACGCGCTTCGACGTATACCTGCCGCTTGAGCGGCTCGACCAGCCCGCCGCGGCAAGCGCCGAGCCTGTCCAGAAAACCGTGAAGGGAAGCGGCCGCATTCTCGTGGTGGACGACGAGCTTTCGTTCCTCAGCGTGTCAAAAGACATTTTGGAAGACCTCGGTTACACCGTGGCTACCTGCAGGGGCGGCAAAGAAGCGGTGGAATATTACCGTACCCACAACAAAGGGATCGACTGCGCCATTATCGACGTGATGATGGCGGACCTTTCCGGATGCGACTGCTTCAGGGAGATGAAAAAGATCAACCCTTCGGTCAGGGCGATCATCTCCAGTGGCTACGGACGGAACAAGGACGTGGACGCGGTGCTCGGGGAAGGCGTCGCCGAATTCATCCAGAAGCCGTTTGAGGCGGCGAAGCTGTCGCAGGTGGTGGCGAAGGTGCTGGCAATGAAATGAAATTATTTTGGGGTTTGCAAAAAAATAAAATTCAAATTTAAGATATGATAGGGGCTCCGCCCCTAAAACCCCGCAAGGAAAGGGCAAATGACATAATAAAAGGTGCGAAGCACCACCACTACTTCACCCTTTCGGAATAAAATGACAAAATGCTTATTGTAGTCCGCCCTCCAAACCTCCCCCGCCGGGGAGGCTACCGCCTGATCTTGTCACTGCCTAGAATCATGGTTTTTAGTTTCCATTCAAAGAAGGGCTGTCTAGAAATCAATAGGATTATCTGGAGATTCAATACATCAAAAGTTGTTCCATTTTAATTTCCCTTTTATATCCCTTGATTTCTCCTCCTCCTCGCTCTTATTTTATTCAAGTTCTTTTTTACCCCCCAAACGTATTTAATATCACATAGGAAAGCCTTCAAGGCCAGCTTTCATGTTTTGGAAAAACGCCTTCATTTACACGCTTCGCGAAGACCCTGCCGAGGCCGAGACCATCAGCCACAAGCTCATGCTGCGCGCGGGCATGATACAAAAGGTCGCGGCGGGAATCTATAATTACCTTCCGCTGGGACTGCGGGTCATTTCAAAAATCGAGGCCATCATCCGCGGGGAAATGAATTCCTGCGGCGCCACGGAACTGCTTATGCCCATGGTGGTCCCGGCCGAGCTGTGGCAGGAGAGCGGCCGGTGGGACAAATACGGGCCTGAGCTGTTGAGATTGACAGACAGGAAAAACAACCCGTTCCTTCTCGGCCCCACGCACGAGGAGGTGGTGGTTGACGTGGTGCGCAGAAGCGTGCGCTCGTACCGCGATCTGCCGCTGTGCCTGTACCAGATACAGACCAAGTTCCGCGACGAGGTGAGGCCGCGCTTCGGGCTCATGCGCGGCCGCGAGTTCATCATGAAGGACGCGTATTCGTTCCATGCTCATGAAAAGTCCCTTGACGAAATGTATAAAACGATGTACAGGGCCTACACCGCAATTTTCAAACGGTGCGGTCTGGAGTTCAGGCCGGTGATGGCCGACTCGGGGAACATCGGCGGCAGCGTGACGCACGAGTTCCACGTGCTGGCCGACTCCGGCGAAGACACCATCGCGTTCTGCGATTCGTGCGATTATGCCGCGAACATCGAAAAGGCGGCAGCCAAACAGCCGGCTCACGCTTCGGTGCCTGCCGATTCCTTGCAGCCGTCCGAGGTCGCCACGCCGGGAAAAACAAGCATTGAAGAAGTTTCCGCGTTTCTCAAAGTATCTCCCCGTGAAACCGTCAAGATGCTCATTTACGAGGTGGACGCTGCGCATTACGTCGGAGTGTGCATACGCGGCGATCTCACGGTCAACGAAGTCAAGCTCCGCGGCGTTCTCAACGCAAATCAGGCGGTTATTCCGCCGGATGAGGCCGTTAAGACAAAGCTCGGCCTCACGGTTGGATATCTTGGCCCGCGCAATCTTCCTACCGGCGTGCTCAAGGAGGTCATTGCTGATCACTCCGTGAAGGCCATGGGAAAAGGCGTGTGCGGCGCCAACAGGGATGGGTTTCATATCATCAACGTGTATCCGTCCCGCGATTTGACGTTCAACCGTTACGAAGACATCAGCACCGTGGTTGAGGGCGATGTGTGCCCGGACTGCGGCAAAGGCAAGCTTGCGATGCGTAAGGGTATAGAGGTGGGCCAGGTGTTCAAGCTTGGCGACAAATATGCAAAACCGATGAACCTGACCTTCCTTACTGAGCAGAACACCGAAAGCGTCATGACCATGGGGTGCTACGGCATCGGCGTGGGCCGCACGGCTGCGGCCGCCATAGAGCAGAACCACGACGAGAACGGCATCATCTGGCCTGCGGCAATAGCGCCCTATGCCGTGATGCTGCTTTGCCTCGACACGGGAAGTGAAGAAACCATGGCGGTGTCAAAGGGCATTCATGATGAGCTGGAAAAGAACGGCGTCGACGTGCTGTTCGACGACAGGCCCGAACGGCCGGGCGTAAAATTCAAGGACGCTGACCTTATCGGATGCCCGTTCAGGGTCACGGTGGGACAGCGCGGGCTCAAGGAGGGGATCGTCGAAGTCAAGCGAAGGGCGGAGAAAGCGTTTGTGAAGGTTCCTAAAGAGTCCTGCATCAAAACAATTCTTGAAGTGGTCAAAAAGGAAATCCGCGGGTAAAAGGCTCGACTCGTTACACGAACGGGCCCTGCTCATTTTAAATGATATCAAAGGATTATGTTTTAAGGTTTAAGGTAATTAATGCCCATCATATAAAATATGATTGACTTGTTATTCAGTCCAGTACTATAATTATGATTACCCGAGGAACCATGAAAATATGAAAAAGCCGGCATTCTCGCTTCTTTTTGTAAATTCCTGTTCGTCAAGCAAGGTGCGGCGCGTGCCCTTGAACAGGGCCGTAATCGGGATTTTCTTCACCGTGCTCCTCTTAGGAACGCTTGGCCTGGGGCGCTGCATTTACTTTGCGACCTCCTACGGCTTCGCAAGACTGGACATGCATTTCAATCTCAACGAAAACGCACAGCTTAAGAAGAAAATCAATTTTTATTCAAAATACGCCCATGAAGAAGGAAGCCGCCTCAACCGGATCATAGGATTTGAAGATAAAGTCCGCCTGCATTTCGGCATGGAACAGATCAGCGACGACGTGCGCAAGGTGGGCGTAGGAGGAAGGCCTTCCGCGAACGACCTGATCATTGCGTCGCTCGAAGATCCGTCCGTTATGAAAACCGATTCGATAAAGGAGAATATTCTTACCCTGCTCCGCCAGGCGCATCTCGAGGATACGACCTTCGGCAAAATGGCGGTGGAGTTTGACAGAAAATTCGACCTATGGTCTCAACGTCCTGCGATATCTCCGGTGGGGGGGCGCCTCACCTCCGGGTTCGGATACCGCATTCATCCGTTTACCGGCTACAACGTATTCCACGAAGGCATAGACATCTCCAACCTCATCGGCACCCCGATTCACGCGACGGCGGACGGGATCGTTTCTTATGTAGGGTACAAGACCTATTTCGGCAATGTTGTTGAAATCAGTCATCCGGCGAGCGGGTTCAAGACCGTGTTCGGACATCTGAATAAAGGAGCGGTGGTTTTGGGGCAGGTCATAAAACGCGGCGAGCTCATTGGCTACATGGGCAACAGCGGCAGAAGCACGGGCCCCCACCTTCACTACGAAGTTCGTCAGCTCAGCACCGTGCAGAACCCTCTTCAATTCATCCTGCCCACCGATACCATGGTGGACTGACCACGGCTGCTCAAACCGTTTTGCATGACCGCGTTTCCCATGGTTTCCCTTCGTGAAATAACCATCACCTCGCAGGCGCGCTGCCAGTGGATCGACATCACCGCCGACGTGGAAAGCGCGTTGGGCAAATGCGGCGTGAAAAGCGGCATCTGCTGCGTTGCAAGCCTTCATACCACCGCCGGGATCACCATCAACGAGAACGCGGACCCGGACGTGGGCAGGGATTTTTTCCACGCGCTGGAGAAAATCGTCCCGGCCCGCGGCGGCTACCTGCACGGCGAGGGGAATTCGGACAGCCACGTCAAGGCGTCGCTGGTAGGGCTTTCGGTGCACGTGCCGGTGAAAGACGGGCGCCTGGTGCTGGGCACGTGGCAGTCGGTTTACTTCTGCGAGTTCGACGGGCCGAGAAGGCGGAAGGTCGCAGTTACTATGATGGGGGAGTAAGAAAAAATTGCCACAGAGACACAGAGGACGCAGAGAAAAAGAAAGTTAAGGATGTAGAGTGAAGAGTGAATAGAAAGAAATCACGCAACTCTTAACTCTTCACTATTAACTCTTCACTTTTTTAATCTGCTAAAGTCCCTTTAAGATATCTTTTACAAAAAATCCCGCCCCGATTGCCGCGGCCAAAGCAACCGCCAACAAAATCCCGATAATAACAATCGGCAGAAGGATGATCATCACCGCCTTGAACGTGCTCATGCGGTGGACTTTGGAAAATGCAGCTGCCAGGATTATCACGGAGAAAACCGCTGAAAGGAAACTGCCGGCAACAGGAATCAGATTGAACGCCGATGCGCTTTCACTGTAGCACACCGCCATGAAGGTCGATGTGATGTCCCGGTGCTTGGTGCGGCCGAGAACGACGAGTGCGTGGAAGTAGGCCGTGACAACGAATTCCTTTATTGCAATCATCAACGGCATGAACATGAGCGTGATTGCCGAAGATGCCTTTTCGTTTTGGAGCCAGCCAAGCCAGGGCAGGGATGAGAGCATGGCGGAATCAATGAAAAAGCGGGTCCAGATGAAACTGAGCACGCCGCCGGTAGAGCCGAGAATCAGGGCATAAACAAACGCCATGCCTGTCTTGCGGGAATCGGCCATTCTGGCAAAGAACGGCGATGGATTGGCGAGGCAGTCACGGAGCGTTCGCAAGAGGGCGGGAAAAACCCCAAGTGTTTCCACGGATTCCCAGGGGACAGTTCCTGGCTCCGGTTGACCGCTTTTGATATGCTGGGCGCTGCTCAGCAATGCGTGACCGCAGACGGGGCAGAATTTCGCATCCGCGAAGGTGACTTGCGCGCCGCATTTGGGGCAGGTAATCATGGATGATTTTTTTCTGAAAATTATTCCATTATATCGAAGTGACTACGTGTTGACTGATGCTAAAGCCATTCCCGCGCGGCGCGCAAGCTCCATGAAAGCGGGAATCCACTTAAACAGAAGGATGGCCTCCCGATTTCGCAGGAGAGACAAGATCTGTTGAGGCATCTTCATGGATTTGTATCTGACTGCCGACCGGTGACTGCTGACGGATCATTTCATTCTTGCCTGACGTGCTTCATATAACGTACCGATATAATGTAAAATATATATTTTCAATGTAATTAATCTGTCCGTGAGCAACAACTCTTTTCCGGAGGCTTTCGCGTGATCGTAGTTACCGGCGGCGCAGGATTCATCGGCAGCGTGCTGGTGTGGCGGCTGAACCTTTCGGGCCGCGACGACATCCTTATCGTCGACCACTTGGGCAAGGCCGAGAAGTGGAAAAACCTCGCGTCCCTTTCGTTCGCCGACTATCTGGACAAAGGGGAATTCATCACGCGGCTCGAGGCCGGGGACTTCAAGAACAGCATCGACGTGCTGTTCCATCTGGGCGCGTGCTCGTCCACCACCGAGACCGACGCGTCGTACCTTATGGAAAACAACTTCAGGTATTCGGCGCGCATCGGCACGTGGTGGGAATCGCACAAGACCGCGCGCTTCATCTACGCGTCGAGCGCGGCCACCTACGGCGCCGGCGAAAAAGGCTATACCGACGACGAGGCAAAGCTTTCGGGCCTTCGGCCGCTCAACATGTACGGCTACTCCAAGCACGCATTCGACCTGTACGCGCGGCGCAAGGGCTGGCTCAAGGAGATCGCCGGGCTCAAGTATTTCAACGTGTTCGGGCCCAATGAGAACCACAAGGCAGACATGCGCAGCGTGATCAACAAGGCGTTCCCGCGCATGCGCGACGAGGGAAGGATTTCGCTGTTCGAATCACACCGGCCCGACTATAAAAACGGCGAGCAGCGCCGCGATTTCATCTACGTGAAGGACGCGGTGGAGATGACGCTGTTCTTCATGGAGCAACGCACGGTGTCGGGCATTTACAACATCGGGACCGGCGAGGCGCGCTCGTGGAACGACGTGGCGAACGCCATGTTCGCGGCGCTCAACAAGAAACCCGCAATCCAATACATTCCCATGCCGCCGGAAATACGGCCGAAATACCAGTACTTCACGCAGGCAGAAATGGCAAAGCTCAAGGCCGCCGGTTGTACCCATCAATGCAGGCCTCTAGAAGAAACGGTAGCAGAATACATACACGAGTATCTTCAAAAGGGCGGGTTGATTTCCTGATTGGCTATACCCTCTTTGTCAACATATTAGTTGGGTGCACCGCTACTTTTATCGGGGGCGTCGCCCCCGAACCCCCACCTACTTTTCTTCTGCAGCGAAGAAAAGTAGCCAAAGACGCCGCGCCTGCAGTGCCGTCTTGTCCCTCGGCAGTCGGGCGGCCCGTGAACTCACCCGTGCGAAAGAAAAAAGATTAGCGGGTTCGGACAGCACGAGCGGCTGATCCTCCTGCCCCAGGGGCGGCACTGATGGCGTTAGAAAAAAGACAATTGTGGTAATTGACTTATGCCGGCGTTAGGTGGACCGGAGGGTGCGCTAGAGCGCATTGCCGGCCGACCCCGCGAAGCGGGGAACGCCCGGATTTATTATTTGCTGACAAATACGTGGTCAAGAAATATCAGCCTAAATCATCTTTAGTGGGAAGCGAAGTAACCGTCCCGCCCTTCATTCCCTTAAATAAAGCAACGTTATTGGCAAATTGCGCGGCCGTAAACGGATCGAACCCCCGTGCGATGCTGTGCAGAAACCCGCCGTTGAACGCGCTGCCGATGAGGGTGACGTCGTTCACGGATTCCTTTCCCGGCGTGATGGGGAATTCCTCGATTTTTCCCTGGTACCCAACGAGACACCCCTTGTCGCCGTTCTTCACGGCCACGATCGACACGCCGCGGTCCCATAAAAATCCTATTACGTCAAGCGGACGCTCGTAGCCGAACAGGGCCTTGGATTCGTCGGGTGCCGACGGCAGCATCACGTCGACGAGCGGCAGCACGCTCCACAGGCACTCCTTGGCGTCGTCGAGCGACCAGAGGCGCAGACGGAGGTTTGGGTCGTAGGCAACCATGATGTCGTTGATGTGCGCGAGGTGGAATGCCTTGAACACCGTGTGCCGCGCGGCCTTCGACACCGCCTGCAGCTCGCTCGACGCGTACACGATCTTGCTGTTCTCGATGAGGTCGTCGTAAATGAGCGCGGGCGTGATGGACTGGGCCGCGCTGCCCGGCCGGTGGAACAGGTACTCGCGCTCCTCGGCGTTGCGCGGGCTCGTGAGGTACATGCCGTTGTATCCCTGGCAGGTGATGGCGTGGTCGATGTTGATGCCCTGGCCGATGAGCGATTCGCGGATGAACGAGTGGAACGGGTCGCACGCGATGGCCGACACGAGCGACACGGCGGAGCCGAGCCGCGCCGCAGTCACCGCGGTGACGATGTCGCCGCCGCCGATTGACTTCTGGTACTTTTCGGCGGAGGAAATGTCGCCGTCGCTGCGCATCTCCACAAACGTCTCGCCGATGGCGAGCAGGTCGAAGTCCCTGATATAGGCGGGTTTCATGGCACCCCCACCGGGCTGCGGGCCGTTTTTGCGGCGGCCCTGTTGACAAAACGGTCTATCGCAACGTCGAGTTCGTCTTTTCTCGCCAGGGAAGCGAGCCAGTCAGCGGGGACGGAATCGAGGCCGTAGAGCGCGCCCGCCATGCCGCCGGCCACCATGCCCGTGGTGTCGGTGTCGAGGCCCAGGTTCACCGCCGAGAGAAGAACATCCCTGGTGGTGGAATGGGTGAGCGTGCACCACAGGGCCGCTTCCAGTGTGTCAACCAGGTATCCCGACGACCGTATTTCGCTTTCCTTGAGGCCGGGGACCGCAAACGAGATGATGCGCATGTAATGCGAGAGTTCGTTCCGGTATTCGGGCTTGGCGGAATAAAACGCCAGCGCGCGGGAAACGGCGTTGTGATACGCCTGTTCCCTATCGCCGGCGGAAAGCATTTCCTGCACCAGGAGGCAGTAGATGCCGCACCCCACTTTGGAGCGCGTATGGGCGTGCGTTATCGCGGAAATTTCGTGCGCGCGGGCAAGCAGGTCCTCGGTGGGACTGTCGTGGAAATAAAGCGCCACGGGCAGCATGCGCATGAGCGAGCCGTTGCCGTTGTCGTCCTCGCCCGTGCAGCCGGACTGCGCCGCGCTCGCGCCGTCGTGATATATCCTGTCAAGCGCGAGGTAGGTGGTGAGGCCCGCGTCGAACACGAACCCGGTGGGAGTCCAGTACGATTCGAAAAGCCAATTGCAGAAGGTTTTTCCCATGGCCTCGAGGTCGTAGCCGCCTGCGAGGTTTTCCATGGTGCACAGGACAAGCGCGGTGTCGTCGGACCAGGTGCCTTCGGGCTGGTCGTACCTGCCGTAGCCGAGCATGTTCTTGACAGAACAGAGCGCGAGCTGCTGGCGCGTGGACGATTCTACGGGCACGCCGAGCGCGTCTCCCGCGATCCCGGCGTACAGCGCCGCTTTCATCTTTTTCGTGAGGCCCATTGCTCCTATGAAAATAACATTTTAAGGAAAGGCGGGTTATATTTTTTTACGGGACCAACAGGAGTGGCGGCAGTGCGGGCTGTTTATCGTGGAAGGAGACGGATGTTTCACCGCAAAGCAATGTAAAAGATTGATTGAGTCATGGATTGATGGGCTCTCGAAATATCAAGCACCGTGTCTGCTTCTGCCTTTCCCATGGGGATCCATCGCAGCAAGAAAAACAGAATATGAGGTGCCGCATGAAATCAATTCTTCCAATCTGCTGTCTTTCCGCAATCCTCCTTTTCTCACCTTGCTTTTCCGCCAACTGGTTTGTCGACAATGCTCTCCCTTCCGCCGGCGCGCACGACGGAAAAAACTGGGCATCGGCGTGGAGAAGCCCGGCGGATGCCGCGGGGCTTGGCGCGGGAGACACGGTGTATATCAGCGGCGGGGCGGCTGGCACGTCGCAGACGTACGGCGGGGTGGTGAGCCCGGGATTCGACCACTGGCAGCCCGCGGGCGGAACACCGGGCGATCCCATTGTTTACAAAATAGGACAAGATGCCCTTCACAACGGCACCGCCGTGTTCGACGGCGCCGCCGGCAACCCGGCCGGCTGGCTCGGGTATCCTAATTACAACAACTCGACCAACGTGAGCAACGCGGTGATCAGCGGCGACGCCGGCGACGGCAAACGGCATTTCAGCGTGAGGAATTACGATACGGCGCCGCACGGCCTTGCCGTGATTGATTTTTCGCAGAACCTCAGGATTTCCTACGTTGACTTCGGAAAAGTGTACGGCGGCCTGAACGGCGGCAATATCAACGGGTTTGAGTTCGACCACAACTATGCGGTTGTCGCCGACACCACCGCCGATCATTTCGCGGCCCTGGCGCTCGCCGGCACCGGCTGGGACCAGAACAGAATCCACGACAACATCCTGTATGTTCCCACGCGCGCAGGCGGCTTCGGCGCCGACTGCTTCCAGGGATGTTCCGACGGGTGCAGCATCTACAGCAACAAAATTGTAGGGTACTTGACAAACTACACCGGCGGCCAGCACCAGGACGGCTGGCAGGCGCTGGGCGGCAGCTACATCAAGATGTACGACAACACCTTTATCGGCATCACCAATTACGCCGTGTACGCCGAGGCGCTGTACGGCGACTTCACCCATATGTGGATCTACAACAACATTTCGGTGAACTGCGGCGGCGGCATCATCGCGGGACAGTCGGGCGGCGCCACCGCGTCCATGACGTTCACCGACGTGGTGATCGCGAACAACCTCGTTGACAACGCGGACCAGCCGTATGCGCTCAACAACATCACGGCGCTGCCCGCCTCGTTTGTCAACTGCGTCATGGCCAACAACGTCTGCGTCGCGTGCCGCGGCGGGTTCGGCCTCACCGGCAACACCACCACGCCTTCCACCGCCAATGTGGAAATCGCCGCGGCCGCGGCCCCGCCAGACTTTGTCCGGTTTTCGGCGGGGGACACGATGAATGACTACCACCTGCTGGCCGGCGCCTCGGCGCTGATCGGAGCGGGAACCAACCTTACGCAGTATTTCTCTTATGACAAGGACAATAATGCCCGTCCCGCCGCCGGAGCGTGGGACATAGGGCCATACGTTTATAAAAACGCGTCCGTAAAAGATGTGATGCAAAGGCATGTTGAAGGACAAATCATTCCGCGCGCAGCCATTATAAAGAAATCAATCTTTCAAACATATTTGAGAGACAATGGGGGATTGCGGGTGTTTTATCTTACTGGACGAGTGTTTGATCGATCTGTGGATGTCCATGAAGGCGTTTATCTGGTCCGTTTACCAGACGGCAAAACATCGAGGATGATTGAAGTTGTTAGATAATTAATTTTATTTGCAGGAGCGCATTGCCGGCCGACCCATCGCCGAAGGCGACTTCGGGCGGTCCGGCAACGAGGCCGATAGGCCGAGCCCGGAAGGAGGCCCGCCCCGCGGAGCGGGGGAACGCCCGATCCTTTTTTATTATTATCTTTTCACCATCACTAAAACAATCGCCGCAAGAATCAGCACCGCGCCGGACAATCTCTCCCAGAACACCTTTCTTCCCAGCAGCCTTTCTTCATTTCCCAGAAATTTTCCGAACCACCAGATGAACAGCACGCTCCACATGCCGCGCGAGCTGAAAACAATGTTCATGGCCGTGGCGTTGCCGAAGCGCGAAAGCGCGACCGCCATGGCGACTCCCTGAATGGAAATGAACACGATGCTGGCTATCAGCCACCAGGACACCGGTGATGGAAACAGCATCCTGGTCTTGCGGAACATTGGATAAAACCCGAGCGACAGCACCGCGACAATGAAGAACATGACGGAGATGTAGCGGTCTGCGCCAAAGCCCGGCGCCCATTTCTGTATGTAAATGTCGCACAGGGCGAAACAGATTGAGCACAGCAGGGAATAGGTCATGGTGGGTACAAAGCCCTTTTTGCTTTTCTCGCTGTTACCGCGCAGCAGCGCCAGCGCGATGACCGCCAGCGCCGACGCCACCCACCACAGCACCGGCACCGGTATGCCGAGCAGCATCACGGTGAAAAATGCTACCATGATCACCTTTGCGCCGAGCAGCGGCGTGGCAACCGAAACATCCCCGCACTTTAACGATAATAGCGAAAACGTCTGGCCGGCTATGAAAATGACGCTGGTAAAAAGCGGCTTTGCATAATCCATGTGACCGGGCGCATTGATACCCATGATAAAAAAGGGAACAGCAATAAGGAATGTTCCGATGTTGGAAAGAAAGTTGATATACCAGATGTTTCCGCCGTGCTCCATGACTTTTTTGAAAAGCATGGCGGCGAGGGTGTAGGTGATGGCGCTGAGGAGGGGGAGGGTGAGATATAATGGAAAGGTCATGATAATCCTGGAGCGGGTTTGATGATTGGATAAAATAATTATTATCGTTTGATGTTCCTACGGCGCACAGAAATGTTATTTGAAAGGATTTTTCTTGGCCTTTCAGGGCATTTACAAATGGTCTTCTAGCATTTGCGATGCAATCAAAAAATGCTCATTATTGACATAATATATAGGAAAGACATATTTTAATCCATCAAAAAAATCATCCTATTCAATGCCTAATTCAGAACAACACGTTGTCATCGCCATAGACGGTCCTGCAGGATCCGGCAAAAGCTCCACGGCCAAGCGGGTCGCCGCGCAGCTTGGAATCCTGCATCTTGACACAGGCGCAATGTACCGGGCGGTCACGCTCAAGTGCCTGAGGGGAAAAATACCATACCAGGACCACGTGAAGGTGGCCGCGCTGGTGAAGGACACGAACATATCCTTTTCGGGCATGGCGCCTTCCATGCGCGTGTGGATGGACGGCGAAGACGTCACCGACGCGATCCGCGGCGACGAGGTGACGAAAAACGTATCCGACTACTGCGTGGTCCCTATCGTGCGCACCGTGCTCGTTGACCTGCAGAGAAAAATCGCCGGAGGCCAATCGCTGGTGTGCGAAGGCAGGGACATCGGAACCGTGGTGTTCCCGAAGGCCGGGCTGAAGTTTTACATGGTGGCCTCGGTGGAGGAGCGGGCGAGACGGCGGCAAAAAGATTTCGCGGCATTGGGGATAAAAAAAGGACTTGAGGAACTTGCCGCGGAGATTAGAGAGCGGGACAGAAAAGACTCAAGCAGACCGAATAGCCCTTTATGTAAAGCATCCGATGCTGAAGAGATTGATACAACAAATTTGAGTCTGGATCAACAGGTGACGTACATAGTTGACAAAGCAAGAAAGTATCTTTAGGTTCTTTTACATTGCGACCGCATTGTCATGCTCGACTTTGATTGGGCATCCAGTAATCAGAGTCTACGGGAAGATGGATTCCCGCTTTCACGGGAATGACAAATCGAAAAATAATCATCCAGAATGAGTTATGTTTCTTTAGCCAATATCCATAAACCTTAACCAATTAATTCAGGAGTAAGTATGTCCGAGTCCTCAGTTAAATCCAAAAATGGACAGTCGGCAACCGACGCGCACGGCAACGCAGTGGACCTGTCCGAGTTCGAGGAAAGCTACTACAAGCCCGAGGAAGTCCAGACAAAGCTGGAGAGCTACAAGCAGTCGCTCGAGGGCATTGAGGAAGGCAAGGTGGTGAAGGGCCGCATCCTCAAGGTCACCGACAAGGAAGTATTCGTGGATGTCAATTTCAAGTCCGAGGGAATCATCCCCCTTGCCGAGTTCAAGGACGTTGCACAGTACAAGGAAGGGGACGAGATAGAGGTTTTTCTGGAGCAGGTGGAAGACAGCGAGGGCCAGCTCATCCTTTCGAAGTCCCGCGCCGATTTCCTGCGCGTGTGGGACCGGATATATCAGGCGTTCGAGAAGCAGGAGACCATTGAAGGGCGTATTCTGCGCCGAATCAAGGGCGGCGTGGTGGTCGATTTGTTCGGCGTGGACGCGTTCCTGCCCGGATCGCAGATTGATTTGCGGCAGATCCCGGACATGGATTCGCTCATCAACAAGACCTTCAAGTTCCGCGTGATCAAGGTGAACAAGGCGCGCCGCAACATCGTAGTGTCGCGCCGCGTGATCCTCGAGGAGGACCGCAACCAGCAGCGCGAAAAGATCCTCGCCGAGCTCGAAAAGGGCCAAGTGCGCGAGGGAACGGTCAAGAACATCACCGATTTCGGCGCGTTTATCGATCTGGGCGGCGTGGACGGCCTGCTGCACATCACCGACATGTCGTGGGGCCGCGTGAACCACCCGTCGGAGATCGTGGCGCTCGGCGACAAGGTGAAGGTAAAGGTGCTTGACTTCAACGAAAACAAGGAACGCATCTCGCTCGGCCTCAAGCAGCTCACTGAGCACCCGTGGAAAGGCGTCGAGGACAAGTTCCCCGAGGGCGCGCGCGTGCGCGGCAAGATCGTGTCCATCACCGACTACGGCGCGTTCATGGAACTCGAAAAGGGCATCGAGGGCCTTATTCACATATCGGAAATGTCGTGGACGCAGCACATCAAACACCCGTCAAAGATCGTGGGCATCGGCGACATCGTGGAGGCCGTGGTGCTCAAGGTGGACAAGGAGAACCAGAAGATTTCGCTCGGGTTCAAGCAGCTCGAGCCCGACCCGTGGACCAACGTGACCACCGAGTTCCCGGTGGGCAGCGTGGTCAAGGGCAAGGTGCGCAACATCGCCGCGTTCGGCGCGTTCGTGGAGCTCAAGGAGGGCGTGGACGGCCTGGTGCACATCTCCGACATGTCGTGGACCAAGAAGGTGAACCACCCCGGCGAGCTGTTGCGCAAGGGCGACACCATCGACGTGAAGGTGCTCGACATCGATGTTGACAAACGGCGTATTTCCCTCGGCGTCAAGCAGCTCACCGAGGACCCATGGGGCGACCTCGCCAAGCAATATTCGGTGGGCACCGAGACCGAGTGCGAGGTGGCGCGCATCCTCGACCGCGGCATGATCGTGAACCTTTCGCCCACGGTGGAGGGCTTCATCCCGCTCAACCAGCTCGGCCAGAGCGTGAGTCATCCGTCGGAGGTCTACAAGATGGGCGACAAGGTGCCGGCCGAGGTCGTGGAGTTCGACCTTGAGGGTAGGAAGATCATCCTCAGCATCTCCGAATATTTCAAGGGCAAGGAAGAAAGCTCATGGAAGGATTATGAGGCAGGGCATCCGGTAAAGAAGGTGCCCAAGGCCTCGCGCGCGGAAAAGGCGGAAGCGCCCGCGAAGGATGAGGGACTGGCAGAGGGCGAAGAACAAGCTGAGAAAAAGCCGAAGGAAAAAAAGGCGAAGAAAGAAGAAAATGAAGAGGATTCAATAGAAGAAAAGGAAGAGAAAAAAGGGAAGGAAAAAGAAGAGGAATAAATTTTTTTTTGATTTGAATGAAAAAGATGGACGGCCGTGGAATGAAGAATTTTGCGGCTGTCCTTTTTTATTTGTGGCAATTGATAATTTAAGATTTGGGCGTTTCCCTCACCTTCGGTAAGCCTCAGGCTCGGGTCGGCCCTCCTTCCGGTCTCGCCTTCGGCTCGGGCTGCCGGCGCAAGGCCGCTTCGCGGGGCGCCGGACAGCACCGCGCTCCAGCGCGGCCTCCAGTCGTGCCTAACGCGTCTGCGAACCTTATCGTCTTTACATTCAATAGTGCCGCCGATCGTAGATTGGCGAGTCAGCAAACGGGAAAGGTTTCTTTACCTGTCCAACTGTCCTCCGCGGGTGCGCCCGGCAGAGGTTTGAAGCTTGCAACTGCAGGTACCCGGCTGCACCCAGGAGAGGGGAGTGCCGAGGACACCGCAGGCCAAAGGCCGAAGAGGCCGAGGCCGGTGGAGACGACCCTTGGAAGTACCCGAAGGGGTATACCTCTCCCCCGACTATTTTTATTTTATAAAATTCTTTTTATTATCTCATCCACCGCCATCGCCCCCAATCCCGCCGCCATTTCCCATTTTATCAACGCTGATATTTTTCCTGCTGATTTCCGGAAATCCGAACGGTAAAACAGCCAGCTCCAGTACAAGTGCAGCGGCGCAACGACAATAAGGCAGACGAGCGCGTAGGCGATGCCGAAACCGCGTGAAACATACGGCACGATGACGAGCATCGCATACAGCAGGCCGCACACTGCGATGATCGCCTTGAGCGCGGGGCGGGAGAGCGACGCCGAGGTGATGTAACCGGCCACCCTGTCGCCGGGTTGGTCCTGAACGTCCTTTATTATTTCCCGCGGCATGTTGAGCAAAAACGCGAGAATTGCCGGAACGTAAAGCCGCTGCACATCGGGGCCGAGCAGCCCGCCGAAAACGATGGTGTAGGCGACGAGTGCGCTCACGAGAACGTTGCCGGCGAGCGGCGTGCCCTTCAAAATCAAGGCATACAGCAAGAGCATGACAAGAGGAACGGACGCGCCGATGCCGTGTTGCCACGAGGCGAGAAATCCGCAGATGAGAGCTGCGGCCGCGCAAAGAACGGAAAATACCGTTGAGCTTCTTTTTGAAATGTCGCCTTTGGCAAGGGGCCGTGAGGGATGGCTTATTTTATCCGTGGCAATGTCTGATATGTCATTGACCACGTTGCCGAAGCCCCCGGCCGCTATTGCGGCGGCGATGAGCAGGATCAATTTCTGCCAGGGTCCTGCCGCGTGCGAAAGCCAGAATCCAAGCGCGACCCCGACGCCGATCATGAGCATATTGCCCGGGCGGAGGAGCTTTACATAAGATAAGAGTTTCATATGGTCGGTTTTTTGTTCCGCAGCCCCCGGGGCGCACTGCGATCAGCGCCGCTGCGGGGCGGCGCGGGGTTCCAAGGGGCGTTCGCCGTAAAACACCCCTTGGTCGTCGTGCGGGGGCGAAACCCCGCAATTATACTTTATCTTCTTTTAATGGTAAAAAATAAAATTTTACAAATCAGCGCTGATTTATTTTCATTGCTTGTCATCGTGATAAAATAGTATAAAAAGTGATTAAGATAAGAATCAAAAAAATTGAAAACACGTGGAGGCATTTCTGAAAATCACTATCGAAAAGAAATGGCATCTTTTCATCGCAGTTACTATTGCGGGCGTCGCCTTTGACTGGTTCACCAAATACCTTGCCGCGACGCACCTGCGCGTGGGGGTTCCGGTCAACGTGATCGGCCATTATGCCCAGTTCCTGCTCATCTTCAACAAAGCCGCGATATGGGGGATAGATCCGAGAACAATCATCCCCTGGTTCCCGCTCAACGGGTTCTTTTACATTTTCAATATCGTCGCCATGGCCATCATCATCGTTTATTACCGGACCCTGAAGCCTTCGGACAAACTCATGCAGTGGGGACTCGCGCTCATCATGCCGGGCGCGCTGGGCAATCTGTTCGACCGGCTGGTGCACGCGAAGACCGGCGTGGTGGATTTCATCAGGCTCGGCATTTCCGACAGGCTGTACTGGGCCATTTTCAACTGCGCCGATATCTATGTCACCTTCGGCGTTGCCATCATGCTCTGGTATTTCCTGTTCGTGGAAAAGAAGCAGAAAGCGGCTGCAACGCAGCCAAGTCCGGATATCTCAGCCTGATTTCCGTTTACCTCCGCGATGACCGCCTATGAAAAGCCCAAACGATGTGGTTGAAATAGCCGTGGACTCGTCGGACGCCGGCGCGCGTCTTGACGTTTTTGCCGCGCGCCATATACCGTCGCTCTCTCGCGCGAAAATCCAGTCCCATATTGAGTCCGGATTGATTTTGCGCAACGGCAGGCCCGCAAAGAAAAAAACGGCTCTTGCCGAAGGCGACATTGTCTCTTTTGACAAGGCACGTCTGTCCGCGTCGGCAGCGTCGAGGCTTGTCCCGCAGAATATTCCGCTCGATGTTCTTTACGAAGACGATTATCTGCTTGCGGTGAACAAGCCGCCCGGCATGGTGGTGCATCCGGGCAGCGGGAACAGGGAGGGGACGCTTGTCCATGCGCTCCTCTATCATGTCAAGTCGCTGTCGGCGGGCTTTGCGCCCGACAGGCCGGGCATCGTGCACCGGCTTGACAAGGACACGTCGGGCGTGCTGCTGGTGGCAAAGACCGACCAAACCCACCGGAAGCTCGCCCGTCTCTTTTCTTCGCGCGAAATAAAAAAGGAATATCTTGGATTCTGCATTGGAAAGCGGCCCCAGGCGCACGCGAGCCTGGGAGCGCCGCTCGGCCGCTCGCGCCGCGACCCGGTCAAACGCGCGGTGCGCGGCGACGGCAAGGAGGCGCTCACCGAATACTGGCTCCTGACGAACCGCTGCGGCATATCGATGATGAAATTCGCGCCGCATACGGGCCGCACGCACCAGATCCGCGTGCACTGCAGCGCGGCCGGGTTTCCCGTGCTTGCCGATTCACTTTACGGCGGGGGAAAGGACGCGCTCGGCCGCATTCCCGTTCTGGAAAGGCCGTTTGCCGCAAGCGTGTTCAAATGCTTTGACCGCCACGCGCTTCATGCGCACACCATTACCTTTGTCCATCCCCATACGAACAGGGAGCAGACGATTTCCGCGCCGCTGCCCGGGGATTTTAGAAAAGCAGCGGGATTATTTGAAAATGACGGCGGGAAATTGTCAGCGTCTTTTCATTCGTGAACGTCAACGGCCGCCGCAAGCGCGGCCGAAGTTCTCTTCCGTATCCTTCCGCACAGGTTTTCGCACCCCTTGGGACATTTCTCCGTATTGGCAAGTATCTTTTTAAGATGCTCCGCCCTGGCAGTCGCGTCGATGCGCCGCAGGACAAAATCGAGAAACGCCGAGTCGGCGGCGGTGAACCGTTGCATCTCCGGCAGCGAGTCCCAGCGCTCGGCCAGCGCTTTGACAATGGCGGCGGAAAAAGCCTCCGTGGTATAGACATTTTCACAGTTTTTGTATAACCGGTAAAATTTATTGATCACCCGCCACCCGCCGTACTGCCGCAGGGAGTCCTGCGCACGGAACACGCCCTTGCCGGCGCAATTGGCTTTCTGGCCGCATGAAATCCCCACGGCCAATAAAATGAGGAGGACACATTTGATTATGGAGTTTCTCATCATTGCTATAAATAATTGATTGAACCGTTTTGCCGCAACCGTCGACTATCGGCATGCAGGGGACAGATCAAATGAACGCCCAACATTTGTTTCCATTGTCTTTTCCCTTCTTGCAATTATCGTTGGACAAGCCGGAGGCATTCCTTTACATCAAGTTACTTGACATTTTTATCGGAAGAATGGAATAATAAAAAGGAGAGGGCGGCGTCCGCACATTTTCCATAGTAAACCAGCTGTTTTACCATACATCACCATTTACCGGGAGGAATGTTATGCGCGCGAGGTGTCTTCTTATCGCCGTGCTTCTGTCCTGCTGTCTCGTTCATGCCGGAACAACGATCCTTCTTTCGGAGAATTTCGAGGGCCTTGCCGCCGGCTGGTCGCTCACGGGCGACTGGCAGATCGGCACCCCCACCTACGTGGGACCGGTCTCGGCGTATCAGGGCTCGCGCTGCGCGGCAACGAACATTTCCGGGTACTATTCCGCGAATTCCAACTCGATTTTGACCTCGCCGGTCATCCAGCTGCCCGCAACCGCAACGCAAATTACCTTCTCGTTTTTTGAATGGTATTACCTGGAATCCTGCTGCGACTACATGTACGTTGAGCTTTCCAACAACGGCGGCCTCTCGTGGAGCACGCTGCGAGGGGGACTCAACGGCTACAACCAGGTTTGGACACAGCACACGTATGATCTGACGGCATACAAAAACAGCTCGGTCCAGGTGCGGTTCCGGTTCACCTCCGACGGCTCCGACGAGTATCCCGGCTGGTACATCGACAGCGTGACCGTTGCGGCCACGGTCGTCGACACCGCGAACCTGCCGCACATCGCCGTTGCGCCGGGAAGCATGAGGATCAATGCAACCGACCCGTCGACGAAAACGCTTACCATTTGCAACACCGGCATCGGGGACACGCTGCGGTATTCGCTCAACACACTGGCGACGGGCGCCATCAACATCGTCGCATGGACCTACGGCGCGGAAATGTCGTACCGGTATCCTTACATGGTGAATGCGATCACGTCGAGGTTGCCGAATGCGACCGTCACGGCAACTACCACGACGGATCCGGCCACGCTCGCAGCGCTGCTGCAGAACGCGCAGGTGTTTCTGATACCCTGCCAATTCTATTCAACCCCATCTTACACTTACGGACAGGCGTTTGCCCCGGTGCTGAACAATTTCCTTAACGCCGGTGGCGTCGTGATCGCTCTTGCGCCATCGACCATGACCAGCTTCCTCTCCTACGCAGGCCTCGACACCATATCGGCCTACTCATACGCCACAGTGGGCACGGACCTGGCGACGAACCCGTCACACCCGGTATTCGACAGCGTCTCGACCGGCTCGCTGGCCAACCTGCCGTACACCTATTACTGGACCACGTTCGATGGTGCAACGGTTCTTGCCACCTACAGCTCCTACACCGTGCTCAGCGAGCGGAAAAAGGGCAACGGCGTCATCTACCTTATGGGCTATGATTTCTATTCGGGAAACGCGGTCACGTGGGGAAAGATCCTCGCCAACTGCATCACGAAAAACATTTCACCCACGGGAGGGTTCGTGACCGCCGATACCACAGCGGGTTGGGTAAAGGCGGGCTCCTGCAAGAACGTGCTGCTTACGTTCCACCGCGAGAAAATGCAGCCCGGCACGCAGGTCGTGCAGCTGAGGATAAACCATAACGCGCTGCTCGATGTGAACCCGGTGGTCGTGGCATGCACCTTGTCGGTGGATTCCACCACCGTTGCCTACAGCGCTCCGAGCATGTCGGTGACGCTGTTTACGGGGGACACTGCCACGAGGAACGCCACTATTCAAAATACGGGTTCGAGCCTGCTGAATTTCAACATCACGAAAATAAGCAAGGGAACCGCGCAGGCGCCCATTCTCATTAACGAAATCGGCATCTACTACCGTTTTATCGAATTGCTTAATACCGGAGGCGCCGACGTGAATATCGGGGGCTGGCGGTTGGCCTGGACCGACAATTACGGCGGGCCTGGCACCTACACGTTCCCTGCGGGCACCCTCATCCGCGGTCACCGCTTTGTGATGGTCTATGCGAGTACCGGCTTGTCAAGTGATTCGCTCTTCTACATCGGGAGCGTGATAAACTGGACGTATACTTCGGAGATGTCGGTGTCGCTTGTCAACTCCTCGGGACAGGGGGTCGATTTCTTTAAAACAAGCATGGACCCGACCCTTCCTCCTTCGGGGACCACATGGGCGGGTTCGGGATTCGTGCGGCCCGGCAGCGTATATTATTATTACCGGACCTCCACGGTCGACAATAATTCCGCCGCAGACTGGGCCTATTCCATCGGCGGCTATTACTGGTTTGTCCTCAATCCTGGACAAACCCTTGGCCCCGACGTCCAAACAGGGTATATTTCTGCATCAGCCGATTCTCTCACCCTCGGCGCCGGCAGCAGCTCGCTGATTCGGTTCAAGTACGACGCGAGTTCGCTCATGACAAGCGGCATCTTCATCGACACGTTCAAGATAACTCACAACGCGAAAACAATCGCGTCGCCCATCACCGTGGTCTGCACGCTTGTGGTGAAGTCCAATATTCCAGTTCTCATTCCGTACCAGCCGGACCCCACCATCAACCGCAAACCGCTGCTGCAATGGCACCCGGTTGCGTCGGCGTCGGCCTACATCGTCGAAGTCTCGCAGACCTCGTCCTTTGCCAGCCTCCAGCTGATCCAGCAGACGCAGGACACCTTTTTCCAGCCGCTCATGAACCTGCCGCTGGGCGACGTCTACTGGCGGGTGCGCTGCGACTTGAACGCGAAACCGTCACTGCCGGATTATTTCTTTATACAGAACGACTCTATACCGGTGCTCATCCCAATCATCCCGGACACGGTCACGTCGCAGGCGGGCATGATGTTCACCTGGCACAAGGCCACCGGCGCCACGAGTTACAAGATTCAGATTTACAAGACGGACACCATTATTCCCCAGCCTATTGTCATAACCTTCGCGGCCGACACATTCTACCAGCAGCTGGTGCCGCTGGCGAGCGGCCGGTATGTATGGACGGTATCGGCCAACTTCGATTACAACCGGCTTTCGTATCCGGACACCTTCTGGGTGAAGCCGGTGAGCAAAACGGTGGAAATCACCAGGAGCAAGCTGCCAACGGTTCTCAGCATCAGGGCGTTTGCCTCCTCGGGCCGCGTCATGCTTTCCATCGCGGTGCCGCAGCGCGCGTCGCTGGCGGTGCGGCCCGTTTCGGTTGACCTGTTCGACGTGCGCGGAAGGCTCATCGGCAGGGTGTTCGACGGCATGCTGGCCGCCGGGTATTACCAGTTCGCGGTGCAGGCACAACGCCTCGCCAGCGGCATGTACGTGTGCAGGATGCAGTCGCTCAACGAGCAGCTGCTGACTTCCGTGTACGTAAAGAAGTAGGGAAGACGCTCTGACCGGCGCAGGTGAAGAGACCGCCCGCGATTCGCGGGCGGTTTTTTTATTGGCGATCCGATTATTTATTTTATGAGTTCGTTTTTCATCATGCACCATGAAAGGGGCGCCTTTGGAAACCATTCCCCTCGGCAGACGGCCGCTCGATATCGCCATCATAGGGTTTTTCATTTTCAACGCGGTTTTCATCACCTACTTTTTCGACCTGGAGCAGGTGGTGATACCCAATACGGCGCACTTCACCTATCCGCTTTGGCCTCCGCGTTTTCTGGTGGACCTGGCCCACTGGTGGGGCAAGCACTATGACCCCCTCCTTTACGCGCGTCCGGTGTGGTGGCGCGCCACGATCTGGATCGATGTCCTTTTGTTCGGCCCCTTCTATTTTGTCGCGATCTGGGCATTTGCAAAAGGGAAGAACTGGATCCGCCTTCCCGGCATCATTTATTCGGCGGTGATGCTCACCAACGTGACCATCATCCTGAGCGAGGAGATAGGGGGACCATACGCAACCCCCAATCTTCCGTCCGTGGTCGGCGCCAACGCGTCATGGATCATTTTTCCCCTGCTCATCATCTGGCGACTGTGGGGGACCGATTGCCCATTTTCAAAAAAGAAATCTGCGGTTCCATGAACAATGACGCATTCAGGGAAAAATACGGGCCGTGGGCCGTTGTGGCGGGCGCCTCCGAAGGGCTCGGCGCCGCCTTCGCGGAAGAATGCGCAAGGCGAGGGCTGAAGGTCGTGTTGGCGGCGCGCTCAAGAGACAAATTGGCTTCTGTGCAGACTTCCCTGAGTGAAAAATATAAAACCGAATGCCGCGTGCTGGCGCTTGACCTTTCAGAACCGGATGCTGCGGCCAGTTTAGATCGGCAGACGGCGTTATTGGACACGGGGCTGTTCATTTACAACGCGGCATTGTCGCTGCTCGGTCCGTATTTTATTTTTCCTGAGGATCAGCACCGCGCCACAATGGCCACCAACTGCGCAACGCCGGCGCTGTGCGCCTACCGGTTCGGCAAGCGTTTGAGGGAGCGCGGCAAGGGCGGGATCGTTCTCATGTCATCCATGGCCGGGTTTCAGGGCGGGCCCTTCCTTGCGCATTATGCGGCGACAAAGGCATACTGCACGGTGCTCGCCGAAGGCTTGAGCAGGGAATGCGCTGCCGATAATGTTGACGTGCTTGCCTGCTGCGCGGGCGCGGTTGCAACGCCGGGCTACCTCAGGGCGAACGGGGGAAAAACTTCCTTCATGGTGATGAAGCCCGCGGCCGTTGCGCGCAAGGCTCTTGACAATATCCACCGGCGCGGTGTTTACATCCCGGGAATTTTCAACAAGTGCGGGGCTTTCGTTTTGCAAAAACTGCTCCCGCGCAGCCTGGCGGTGAGCGTCATGGAGCATTCCGTGCGGGGCATGGTGAAAACGCCGGGCAGATTATGATTCTGCAAACCCTCCGTTTTGCAAAGCTGACAAAAGGCAAGTCCCTGTTTCTTTGCTGTATCGCCTATGCATGCGCGGGCATAGGCGCCTGTGCGGTCGGCCTGCAATTTTCACCGGCGCATCCCGTCATTATGGCCGCCGCGGCGGATGCCGCCGCTACATTCGTAGTATTCCTTTTCAGCGTCATATTGGACAATTCCAGCGTGTACGATCCCTATTGGAGCGTCGCGCCCATAGGAATACTTCTGTTTTATGATTTACAAAGCGGAGTTTTCCTTGCTATGCGACAGGTCATTGTGGCCGCACTGGTTTGTTTCTGGGCGCTGCGGCTTACGTTGAACTGGCTTTTACGCTGGCAGGGCCTTGGCGACGAAGACTGGCGGTATGCCGATTTCCGGCCGAACCGCGCGTACTGGGCCTTGAGTTTTGCCGGTTTTCATTTCTTTCCGACGGCCGCGGTTTTTTGCGGGTGCCTTCCGCTCGTTCCGGTATTTCTTTGCGCCACCCATGCATTCGGTGCGATTGACGCCGCGGCGGCCGCGGTCGCGTTCGGAAGCATCCTCATCGAAATGAGGGCTGACAAGGAACTGCGCATGTTCAGAAGCAAACTACGGAAACAGGGGGAACTTTTGACAAACGGGATTTGGAGCCGGTGCCGGCACCCGAACTACTTCGGCGAAGTGGCGTTCTGGTGGGGAATGGGACTGTTCGGTATCGCGGCCGATCCCGCGTACTGGTGGACCATGTCGGGCGCGGCCGTCATCACCGCGCTTTTCCTGTTTATCAGCCTGCCGATGATGGACAAACACATGCTCAAGCATTATCCGTCGTACCGTGAACGCATGGAGTCGGTACCCGCCTTTATTCCATTCTTCCATCGGAAAAAGAAAGGGGGCGATCGCTTTTTCCGGCACTGAGACTTGACTCTTTCCGGTACGATAAGTATGTTACGTAATCCCGATCACCAATCTTTTAAAAGGAGTTTACCGGTATGAAACATGTTTTGTCTGCAGCGGCCATCGTCGTATTGATGGGATCCATTTCCATTACAAAGGCGGACACGGTGCAGGTGAATATTAAATCGCTATTGAACGCGCGGGCCGTTTCGACGTTTTCAAACGGGAAAATCTACACGTGGTCCATGGGTATTGACGGGGGAGGGGGCGGCGACGGATACGTAACGCACTCGGTTGCCGTTCATCTGAACTATACAGGACATACCCTGCCGGACAGCGCACGGTATCCTGCCAACGCCAACCATCCATTGATGATTTTAAATTTTTCCAATGCCGACAGCACCGATTCCCAAACACATTATCTCAAAGGCTCGGATTCCGTCACGTTTTCCGTTCCGCAGGGGAACTATTCGGCCGTCTACCTTGCCCTGACGAGCTCGGAAGGATCCACGACCATCGGCGTCGTGCTTAACTATACCGATGGCCCGGTAACTTCCAGCTTCACGCTGCCCGACTACGATCAGGGCCTCACCACCGGCGTCTTCTATGTTGATTCCGCCATGCAGAAGTGGAACAATCAGAATTCACCGGGTGACAACTACGGTCACGCCCTCAACGGCTACGGCGTCACCGCGAATCCGGCAAAGACGCTCACCAGCGTCAAACTTCTCAAGAAAACTACCGGCAGCTACCTCGTGCTCTGGGGCGTGACCGGGGTCGCCACCGGCGTCACCAAGGTTGTCACGCCCGTCAATGCCGGGAGACTCAATGGGATACGAGTGATGACCAACGGCGGGACAATACGCTTTGTCAATCTTCCCGCGAATGCGCGCGTGAACGTTTTTTCGGCCGACGGGAGAAATGTTTCACGGGCGGTTTTGTTCAACCATGAAAAACTGGCGGCAGGCGTTTACATGGTAGAAATGCATGCGGGTGGCGATTATAAACAGAACCGGATTATTGTTGACAGATAAAATTCATGTCGTATGAACACCATATAATTGGATGCCAAGAAATTCATCCGTCAAGCTTTTTGAAAGAATCTTCTTCCGCATAATAATTGCAGGGGCGTTGTTTTAAACGCCCCTCATCACATCTGTATCGCCAGCCCCTGCGTGAGGGTGATTGTCTCGCCTGGCGCATCGGCGCCAAAGAGGGGGCAGCGAAAGACCGGTCGCGCTCTTCCCGCTCCTAAAAGCCGTGTTTATCTCTAACGCGACCGGGCTGGAGCGAGGGGGAGACTTCCCCCGCAAGGTTTTTATCTTTTTATTGTGCAGAAATAGTTCTCCGCAATCTCCACGGCAACACCAACCCCATCCTCAGCCCTTATCTTTTTGCCCAGTTCCTCACTGCGGATTTTTATTTCTTTATTGGTTACTGCCTCATGAATAGCCTGCGCCAGGTTCTCTGCCGTCAATTTCTTCCAGGGAACAGGACGCGGGGCAACACCCAATTCGTGGAGCCGCCGTGCCCAGAAAAGCTGGTCGGCGAAAAAAGGCACGGGCACCGCGGGCACGCCCGCGCGAAGCCCGGCTCCGGTGGTGCCTGCGCCGCAATGATGGACCACGGCCGCCATGCGGGGGAATAGCCAGTCATGCGGTGCGGATTCCATCATGTAACCATTGTCGGGCAGCGCGGCCGTTGCAAGGCCGCCCCAGCCTGAAAGCAGGATGCCGCGCTGACCGGCGAGGCGCAGCGCGTCTGCGACGAGTTTTGTGGCGGCCGCCGGGTCGCTGTTGTTCATGCTGCCGAACCCTATTGAAACCGGCGGCGGGCCTGCATTGACAAAATCAACAAGGCCGGCAGGGGGCGTCCACGCGGAAGCGAGATCGAGGAACCAGTAACCGGTCGCCGTTGCATTCGGCGGCCAGTCTGTAGGCGGTTTCACCACAAGCGGGCTGTACCCGAACAGCAGGGGCCTTTTTATCGATTCACTTGACCGGTGCAAATCCTTGCCGACGCCGGCGCCGCGGAGCGCGCGCCGCACCACCGGGCCCGCAACCGCGGCCACGCCGAAATCGGCGATTGCATACGTAAACCTGTTGTACAAGGCCGCGCCGGGAATCCGCGGATCGAGCGGCGGGAAAAACGGGTGCGCAAACTTCGAGGTCGCGGCGAGCGGCTGCATCAATGCGGTGCAAAAGGGGATGTTGAGCCACTCAAATGCCGCGCTTCCGAACATCGCGCCGGAGGAGGGCATCACGAACGCGTCCGAGCCGGCGAAGTTTTTTTTCGCCTCGACGATCATCGGCTCGACGAACGGCTCGAGCAGCTGTCTCATCCTGCGAAGGAACATGAACGGGTTGCCGCCCGCGGCAAGCATTGCCCGGCCGCGCTCCGATTCAATCAGCGAGCGTATGTTGAGGTTGACGAACCGGCAGTCAAAGTCCGCGCCTTCGACCAATGGCGCGTAATCAGGCGTGGTGACCATGCGCACCCGGTGTCCCGCCGCCTTGAACCCGTGCGCCAGCGCGATATAGGGCTGCGAGTCGCCGCGCGATCCGCCGGAAGTGAGTGTGATGAGCATTGAAGCCCGGCTCCTTCAGGACGGCTGCCGTGACGCCGGCGCCGCGTTCACGATCAGCGCCCGCATGACAAAGCAAAGCATCACGCTGTTGAAAATATGCCATAAGAAATGGGTTCCGACAGGGAAGCACGGGCAGATGAGCATGTCTATGGTGCGGAATACAAGCGAGAAGAAGAATGCGGCAGCGCCGAGGAATAAAAAAAGACGTTCGTTCTTTTTTGTCGCTGCGGTTACAATTCCGTACACAATCATCATGACAAGCGCCGGTGCGTACACCAGCGAGTTGTTCAGAAGTCCATGAAAGAAGGCGCACATCCACATCGAGGCAAGAAAGCCGGAAAGAACAAGCATGGTCAATCCTGCGGAAAAGTTAAAAACCCGCCGGCTGTAAATCCATAGGAAAGCTACCTGAAAAAGAAAAATCGGCCCGGCGTCAAAAAGCTGGGTGAATCGCGTATGGAAAACATGGAAGATGGTGCTGCCGGCGCCGAGCGCGGCGATAAGGGCGATGAGAACGCAGACGCCGGGGTCTGCGGTGTCGCGGCGCCGGGCCATCCGCCAGCAAAGCCATGCCGCAAGAAAAAACGCCAGATTGCTGGCGGCATTGAACGGTTCGCCGAAAATTCCGGAGGCGGTTCTTTCGCAGTATGCGTCCATCATGACAAGGGCCTTTTATCAGGGCGTCGGCATGGAAGCATGCATGCCGCTTGTCAATTATTGAGGATCATGCCGGTGGAAAACACCAGCATGAAGGCGAGCCAGAGGTAGAGAAGAAGGTTGTTGAGCGCGGACTCGGTTATCGACTGCTCGTTGCTTTTGTTCCGCGCCCTTTCGCGCAGGTGTTTGACAATGGAATAAACAGTCCAGCCGAGCAGGCCGGCGCCGACGAGTTTTGCGAGCATGATGGACAACGGCATGGTATTCCTTTTGGATTAAAATACTTGGCGCAATGTAAAGAGAAAAAGAAAAATTGCCCGAGACACGGAGAGCACGGAGTTACAAGTTAAGAGTGAATAGTGAAGAGTTGAGAGTTGTTAAGGTGTATGTTTCTGTTCACAATTCACTCTTCGCTCTTAACTTTCTTTTTCTCTATGTCTTCCGTGTCTCTGCGGTGAATCTTGCTTTTTTATTCTTCCAGCGGGGTGGCGCCCGGGCTCTGGGCAACGGGCGGGGGCGGCGGTGTCTGGAGATCCACCTTTACCGCCGCGAGCCGCCGTGAGAAAATCTCGAACCCGTCCCACAATACCACGAATTCATAAAACCCCTCTTCCGGCAGCGGGAGCCCGTTGATGTTGCCGCCGATTTCTATCACCGAGCGCCGGTTGTCGGCGGGGTCAACGTCCCAGGGCGGCAGGGTCATGGAAAAGGAGCCGCCTTCTTTCCTGAAAAGAAGCTGGAGTTTTCCCTTCTTTGCCACGTCGGTGATCGCGATGTAGATGGCGCAGTTTCCGTGCTTCGAAGGGAAGTGCGGACTGTTGATGGAGCTGAACGTGCCGGCGAGCACGCTTTTTCCCGTGTGCACGTCGCGGTAGTAGTAATCGCACACGATCATGGCGAGGATGATGGGTTTCATGCTGGATTTCTTTATGATATTTTTTGTGAGGATAAAAATAATTCTTTGTCGATGGCGATGTTCCTAAAATCAAGACCGAAAAAAGATTTTGCCGCAAAGAACGCAAAGTCCGGCGGGCAGTGGATCGCAATTGAAAAATTTCCCGAAGCAACAGCCATGCTTAAGGTATTTTACTAATGGCTGCCCCAGGGTTGCGGGGAGAGAGGACGCGCAATTTCATGATCACTGTCATCAAAACGGGAAAAATCAAGGCCATCTTGATTGTATCAAAAAAATCCTGGTCACAGGGGCGTGCATGGCGATAAAGAGCGAAGAAATCCAGAGAAAAATCCTTCATTTCATTTTCGGCACCATCATCCCGCTCGGGATTTTCTACATACCGCTTTACGCGGAGAAACTGTCATGGAAGGCACTGCCGCCGTGGACCCTGCCGCCCATCATCCTGTCGTTTTTCCTCGCACTGTTCGTGATCATGGAGACGCTGCGGTTCCGCGTGCCCGCGATCCAGAACATCTTCCATCGGTTCTTCGGCAGCATGCTGCGGCTGGAGGAAGTCAAAAAAACGACCGGCGCCACCTACATCCTCGCCTCGTCCGTGCTCTGCTCGCTCGTTTTCAGAAATCAGCCGCAGGTGTCGCTCATGGTGCTTTCCACGTTCATCTGGGGAGACGCGGTCGCCGCGCTCGTGGGACAGGGCATGGGAAAAATCAGGATCGGCTCCAAGTCGCTCGAGGGCTCGGTCGCCTGCCTCGTGCTGTGCCTGGTGTTTTTTCTGGCGGTGTTTCCCGCCCTGCCGTTCCTTCTTGACAAATGGAACGGAAGAATCCCCCTCTTGCTCGCTATCATCGCGTCGCTGTGCATAACGGTCATGGAGCTGTTTACCATCAAGATCCGCGGGTTTGAGGTGAATGATAATCTTTCGGTGCCGTTTATCACGGGAATTGTTATGATACTTTTATATCCAATTTTAAAATAATGATATGCCGGATATCTCCCCTCGCTACTGGGCTGGCACCTTGTCGCCGACCCGCAAATCAATAAAACTCTTCCAAAGCGAAATCCTGCGCCATTATAAAACCCACGGCAGAAAAATGCCGTGGAGAGAAACGCGGGACCCCTACTGCGTTCTCGTTTCTGAAATCATGCTCCAGCAGACGCAGGTGCGCAGGGCGGAGGAGAAGTATCCGGAGTTTATAAAGGCCTTTCCAAATTTCGAGGCGCTTGACAAAGCGCCGCTGGCGAAAGTTTTCGCCGTGTGGCAGGGGATGGGTTACAACCGGCGCGCGATTGCCTTGAAAAGAATCGCACATTTAGTTGTCAACGATTACAAAGGTAACTTACCTCGAACGCGGGAAAAGTTGTGCAGCCTGCCCGGCATCGGCAAGGCCACGGCGTCGTCGATCATGGCGTTCGCGTTCAACCAGCCCTCGGTCTTTGTTGAAACAAATATTCGAACGGTGTTCATACATTTCTTTTTTCAAAAGAAAAGAATGGTTGCGGATGAGGAAATCCTTGAGGTCGCACGCCGGTGTGCGTATGAAAAAAATCCCCGTGTTTGGTATTGGGCGCTCATGGACTATGGAGCGATGCTGAAAAAGAGCGGCGAGGATAAAAATGCGATAAGCAAACACTATAAAAAGCAGGAAAAGTTTGAAGGATCAAGGAGACAAAAAAGAGGAAAAATACTCAGGCTGTTGCTTGATTACAAGCTATTGACAATAGATGAGATATATAATAGAATGAATGTAAAGGGCGATGAAGATAAGAAAGTGAAGAGCGAAGAATTAAGAGTGAAAAGTAAAAATAAGGGAAAAATATCAATTAAAGAGATAAAAGGCATTTTAAAGGAGTTGAAAAAGGAAGGGCTGGTAAACGAGGAAAAGGGGGAGTTTTTTATTTGAACCGGAACTTCCGGAAACCATTTTGCAGTTGTTCCTGTTTCTTGACCGGCAGGAAAAACAGGTTTAAAGGAAGAAAATAAAAATGTCCGATGTCCAAATCGTCTCGATCGCCGTAGTATTCTTCATCGCGGTGACCCTCTGCATCGTGATTATCCAGTTCCGCGAATATTTCAGCGACGTGCACCGGTTGAGGGTAACCAGTGGCCGCCTTGAGATCATTGACGGCCTGCTCCACGCACGCCAGCACGCCTCCGAAATCGATAATATAAAAGCAGGACCCGACGCCGAAAAGGAGCTTAAATCCGCGTTCGGATTCTCGGACCTTCAGGCGGTGGCGATAATAAAAATCAATAATCCGATGCGCAGCGTTTCCGAGGAAAATTTACGGGAGGAGCGGCAGCGGCTGGCAAAGGAAGTTGAGGAGCTGGAGAAGAGGACAGGGAAGAGGAAAAAAAGGTAAAAGGAACACGCGGTGGGTTTTGGTCATAACTTAATAATTGGGGGTTAAATTTGAGTCTAATAATTACACTATATATTCGCGAAGGTATTGTAATGGCAAGCGATTCAAGATTATCCCTTAATCAACAAGAATAAAGCCCGGCAGGTCAAGTTCTTAATTTATCAGTTAGCCAATCAGACTCAAATTATAAAACGCTCCTAACACCGACTAAGGTAGGAATTTCAACATGTGGAGCTGCCGATATATAGGGTATTCCTCTTGCTGGGTTTATCGAATCATTTATAAATGATATTGTAGTTCCAAGAAAATTATTGGTGGAGGAAGCTGCAATTGAGATTTTAAAATATTTTCGAAATTTCCAACCTACTCCTGAAATTACATTCCATGTAGCCGGCCATAAGTCTCTCGAAAACAGATCCGAGCAAGAGGTTTGGGGCGTTGTTGTTACGCAGAACTCACATCAAAGATTAAATACTACTGATGATCAAGGTATTGCATGGGGAGGCGAGGTAGATATACGTGCTGGTTATAAAACCGACGGAGGCATACTGGGTTCAAAGAAAAACTTTACACGGTTCTGATAATTAACGAAATAACGATTGTTATAGCTTGTACTTAGTTTGTTTTAGCAGCTTTTCAAATTTAAATCCTTATTATAGCTGTGCTAAGTAGAGGTCGCGCCACAAATTATTTTAACATTTTATGCCCCTGTCAATCGCCCCCTGAATCACCTCCCTCGTCTTCTCCCTTATCAATGCGATCCTCTCTCTTTTCGGTAAATCCCCATCCCCAAAATCCCTGGGATAAAGCGCCGTCTCAATCACCACATGGACCCGCGGCGGCAGCCAAAGAACAGGCTTTCCCCTCCATAATCTTTGCTTCACCACGATCGCCATCGGGATCACGGGCACGTTGAACATGACCGCGAGGAAAAACGCGCCGTCCTTGAACCCGTTCACCCTCTGGTTGAAATGCGCCAGGTCGTGCTCTGCGAACACGTGGACAAATCCCCTTTCGTCAAGCGCGCGCCTGAGCTGCTTGACAATGTGCAAGAGCGGGTCTTTGTCGGTGAGCGGGAACGCGCCGAGCAGACGGATGAACATGCCGAGAAAGCGGATCCTGAACGTTGACTCCATCGCCGAATAATAGGCGCGGCGCGGGGCAATGGCGTGGCTGAGGATGCCGGGATCGAGGTACAGGGTGTGGTTGCTCACGAGGATCGCCTTGCGGATGCGGAGATTGCGCCTTCCGCTGATCCGCATGCCGAACGCGAGCAGGTCGAGCACGATGACGAAAAACAGCGTGATGTGGTAAACGAAAAATGAGGCAAGCTTGAACAGCAGGGAAAAATAAAACACCTTAATGGCGCCGGTGTTTCCGCTCACTTCACGAACCGTCCCTTCCACAGGTAGCCCTTGCCCAGGGTGTCGTCGATTACGGATTTCCACCCGATGTAAATGAGAAGGATGAAGAGAAACGGGTAGAGCAGAGGGGCGTACCATACCATTCCCCGGTTGTAAAGGAAAAGCGCCCATGCGCCGAAAAACAGTCCCACGGATGCGGCCGCGAGGTGGATGTGGCTTCCATGGGTGAGGACTTCCAGGGGCAGCAGCACCACGGGGAGCACCAGGCCGCCGATGATGAAAACCGTGAGCGCAATGATCGATGCGACATGCTTTTCAAAAAAGTCGTAGATGTTTTTCGCGATGCCGTCCACGGCGCCGGAAAAACTCCGGTACATGCGGCAGGACACATGGTTCTTCACGTCGAGAAACACCAGACGGTGTCCGCGCTTTTTAAGTTCGCGGCCAATATAAATATCTTCGCTGATCTTGTGCCGTACGCTCTTGTAACCGTCGATCGCCTTGAACACCGATGCCTTGAAGAAAATAAACTGGCCGATAATGTGCGACGCGAAGGGCAGCCTGATGAGCGGGATGATCCACAGCGGCATGAACAGTACCGCGTTGAGGAACATGTTTGAAAGTACCGCCACCTCGCCGAATGATTTCGGAATTTGGCGGGTGTAGCCGGAAAGCGCGTCCGCCCGGTGCGCGAGCGCGTTGGTCACCGCCCATGAGATACTGTTGCCGTCGTGCACGGTGTCGGCGTCGGTGAACAGAAAATATTCGCCGGACGCGTGCCGTGCGAGTTCCTGCATGGCGTGCGGCTTTCCAAACCACCCTTCCGGAAGGTCGCTGCCCTTTATTGCCCTGATGGAAGGGTTTTTTTCAGCATAGCCGCTGATGATTTCCCAGGTGCCGTCCTCCGACATGTCGTCGTACACGATGATTTCATAATCGCGATAGGTCTGGTTGAGCAGCGAATCGAGGCAGCGGCCGATGTTTTGTTCCTCGTCCCGCGCGGGCACAAGCACCGACACGAGGGGACCGTGCGTGAGGCGGGGCTTTTTTGTGAACAGGGAAAGGTACAAGGTGTTGGTGATGGAGAGAAAGCAGAAAATGAAGCAACCGGCGATGATGATGTAGTAATACCAGGAAAACAGGTCAGGGGTTGACATGCTGCCCCGATGCTATCTCCTTGAGTTTTTCCGCGGCATACCGGTTGCCGGGATACAGTTCGAGCGCCTTGTTAAGGTATGCAAGCGCCTCTTCACGGCGCTCAAGACGGCCGTAGGCGATGCCGAGGCCGGAGAAAATGTTGAACTGGTCGTCTTTTTCTATGTCGGGCATCTCGAGAGCGGTGTTCATGACCTCAATGCCCTTGCTTGGATTGCCGCCGTAGATAATGGGCGGGTACACCAGCGTTGACCCGATAAGAATATGCGCCTTTCCGTTTTTAGGCTGTATTTTGAGCGCCGTGTTCGCAAGGTAAGATACCTCAAGCCCGTGCATGAAGACCCACCAGTATTCAAACTGTCGTATTTTCACAAGACACATCTGGCCCATGATCGCGCTTTTCACGCGCCATCCTTCGTCGCAGGAGGCGCAAAGGCGCAGGTGGTCGTCAATTGCCTTGAGCCCTATGGCAAGGTGTGAATCGGCTTCTTTCCAGTTCTGCAACTCATTTTCCGCCCTGCCTTCAAGGTATTCCAACCGGCCGCACCAGTACGCATTGTCTTTTTTGTTGTTGAAAACCTTCATCCGCAAGGAATCAGCCTTCCTGTAATCTTTTCTGATTTCCGCAATGGGCGAGTTCTGATATACCGCGTCACGCAGGGTTTCGTAAGCAGGGACAAATTCAGGCGGAACAGCGGGAGCGGCAAAAGCACTGCAAAAGCATAACGCATTAAAAATAACAACGACTTGAAAAATCCCTGGGATTTTTTCGGTTTTCATAGGCAGATGCAAAAGTCGCAAGATACGTGCCAGTTCTTTAATCTGTATAATATAAAAAATTCTTACTGAAAAAGGTAGATGATATAGCTGGCGAATAGGGATGGCGGTTCGTCTACTTGTTGGCCTCATCCAGAAGCCTGCATCCCTCCATGAGGAGCATGGTGGTGGAAGTGGCTATCTGGTGCCGTTCCGTTATCCTGTCAAGCGGAGAGAATGAGAAGGAGCCCTGGCTGAACCTGAGCACTTCAAAGACGGCCTTATCGCCCGATCTGTCGGCGAACTTGGCGGTCACCACATTTCCCTGTTCAAACAGGTACGCGCCCTCGCCGGACTTGGTTTTGACCACAAGGCTGCCGGTTTTCCTTCCGGTTTCGAGCATTTGGAAAAGCTCCACCGGGCAGAGGTGCTCGAGGTCGCCGGATATCCCGGGCTGCTCGGTCTCGGCGAGGATGTCGGACATGTTGATGATTTCGGTGACCTCCTGGTGCATCTTCTCCCTGAGCTGCTCGAACTCGTTTTTTATCACCGCGGCGTCGTTGACGCACCGCACCGTGAACACGATTGAGGTGACGCGGATTTTGTTCCAGTCGTTGAGCGGGCGCGGGTCGTGCGTGCTGATTTTGAAGCCGTTGAGGTACGTGCCGTTTTTGCTCCCCAGATCGCGGACCAAAAACGCACCGGATGATTTTTCCCATTCAATGACCGCATGCTGGCGGCTCACGCGGGGCTCGTTGAGCACGATGTCGTTGGAGTCTGCGCGTCCGATGGACACCGTTCCCTTGTCGGGCACGCGGATGGGGGAATCCGGATAATGCACGAGAAATACGCTTGACACTGTCGTTACCTTCTTTTATGAGTATAAACCGCGCCAATGTTAAATGCAAGATTTGGCAAATTTGATTTTTAATGGATGCAGAACATTGATTTTTTTGAGCGATATCGGATGAAATAAAGTGTCTATTATAATGGAAGATTAAATGCATAATGCTTTTAAAGCGATATTCCGCGCATTACGATAATAAAAAAAATCGATTTTTACTTTGCAGCCAGGGGAGTTACGCCAGCGGGAAATCCGTGCGCGCCAGTTGCTTTAAAGGAGAAATCAGCATGAAAAAATGGAAGTTTGTATTTTCCGTCGGGCTTATCGGAATCTTTTCGATCGGTGCAAAACTCGACGACAGCGGAAGCTACTGCACGGTGATCAACCCGGTGAATTTCTATTTGTACGACACGCTTCTCCTCATCTCGGATTCGGTTGCGGGGATCCACGTTTACTCCGTGAAGAATCCGCAGGCCCCGAAATTCCTGATGCGCATCCCATTGAAAGGAAACACCGGGATCGCCATGAAAGACAACGTGGTGTTCGCCAATTCCTGGGGCTCGATTTTGGCCATCCGGCTGACCGGAGAATCAACGTATGAAATTGCGGAATATATCAAAGAGGACCCCGATTACATTCCCATGCCCATTGACTATGGCGGAGGCCTCAGCTGTTTTCCTTCTGAGTCCGCGCCGGCATATTCCGGAACGGGCGGCGCATCGGGCACCGGGGGCTCGTATGCGGTCTTTGCCGTCATCGGCTCATATCTGTATTATCTCGACGGCTCGTCGGTCATCACCATGGACATCTCAACGCCGGCCCAGCCGAACAAATTGTCGAGCACCTATATCGACTGGTCCTCGGAGACCCTTTTTCCCACCGATAAATATCTTTTCGTGGGCGGAAGCAACGGCATGTACGTTCTTGACAGAAGCAACCCGGCGAATCCTTTGAGCATCGGGTCTTTCGCGCATTTCCGCGCCAAGGACCCCGTGGTGGTGCGCGACTCCGTGGCCTTTGTCACGCTACGCACCACCAACGACCTCACGGCCTCCCGGGACGAACTGCTCTCGGTGAGCCTGGACCCCATAACGAATCCCTCGGTAATTTCAGAAAAGCCCCTGTACACTCCCTGGGGGCTTGCCGTGTCCGACACGCTGCTGTACGTGGGCAACGGGGCGAACGGATTTTCACTTGTCAACGTGAAAGATCCGGGCCAGATGGCGGTGGTCAAATCATGGCAAACGCCGGAAGTCAAGGATTTCATCTGGCAGGGGAACAGGCTTTATGTGATGACGTTCGGGGAAATCATGATCTATGATGCGACGGATCCTCAGGCGCCGGTGCTGCTGGGGACGATACAATAGTTATCTACAGTTATCTTCGATGTTTCTTGCGTTAGCAGGCAGGACTGGGGGCCGCGCAAAAGCGCGGTGCCGGCCGGCGCCCCGCGAAGCGGCCTCGCGCCGTGGCAGCCCGAGCCGAAGGCGAGGGAAACGCCCAGATTTATTTTATTTTTTCAATTTCTTTTCAATCGCCTTTATCACCGTCTTCAACGTCTTTATTCTCGCAAAATATTTGCTGTCCGCCTCCACGATGGTCCAAGGAGCGTGTTTGGTGCTTGTGCGGTATATCATTTCATCAACAGCCAGTTTATACGCGTCCCATTTTTTCCTGTTGCGCCAGTCCTCGTCCGTGATTTTCCACCGCTTATACCACAATCCCTCGCGCTGCTTGAACCGCAGCAGCTGTTCACGCGGGTCGATGTGGAGCCAGAACTTGACAATCACGGCTCCGAAGTCCGCGCAGTCTTCCTCGAATTCGTTGATTTCACGGTAGGCACGCTTCCATTCCGTTTCGCTGCAGAAGCCCTCGACGCGCTCGACCATCACGCGGCCGTACCACGACCGGTCGAAAATGGTGATGTGGCCCGCCTTGGGCACCTTCTGCCAGAAGCGCCAGAGATAGTGGTGCGCCTTTTCAACGTCGCTGGGCGGGCCGACCGGCACCACCTCGTAGCCGCGCGGGTCAAGCGCCTGGGCAAGCCGCTTGATGTTGCCTCCTTTTCCGGCCGCGTCCCATCCTTCATACACGATGATGACGGGAATTCGCTTTATGTAAATTTTATACTCAATCTCACGGAGGTGCTCCTGGCATTTTTTAAGGTTTGCCTCATATTCCTCTTTTGTCATGGAAGGGGAGAGGTCTATGCGGTTGAGAATGGGCGGCACCTTTCCCGGCAAAACAGGCGCTTTTGTCAATCGACCCGGTTTTCCCTTGCGCGCGCAGGCCTCGGTAAGAGCCGCGATAAGCGTTTTGGTCACCTTTATCGAGGCGAAGCGGTGGTCGGTGGCCTCGACCACGGTCCATGGAGCATTGGGCCGCGATGTCTGGCCGAGCATGTCCGCCACTGATTTTCTAAGCCGGGCGTAATGCCGTTGCTGTTTCCAGTCGTCCTTGGTTACCTTCCATGCCGTGGCCGGATCTTTCAACAGCGCCTTGAAACGTTTTTTCTGCTCCTTTTTGCTGATGTGCAGGAAAAATTTAACCATGACGGTGCCGTCATCGGTAAGCTGGCGCTCGAATTCGCGGATCTCCCTGAAGGCCTTGCGCCATTCCCCTTTGTCAGTTGATTTTCCGTCCCTGTCGTGCAGCACGCCGCGGTACCAGCTCCTGTCGAATAGTGCGATGCGGCCGGCGGCAGGCAGCCTGAGCCAGAAGCGCCATAAGAACGGCCGCAGGTATTCCTCTTCGTTTGCCGCCTTGGTGAGGTTGACGTTGAACCCGCGCGGATCAAGCGCGAGCATGAGGTTGTTGATCTGCGTGCCCTTGCCCGCCGCGCCCCAGCCTTCGAACACGATGATGACCGGGATGTTCTTTTCACGCGCCGTCCGCTGCAGTTCGCCTATGGTACGTTGAAGGCCGGGCATGACTGCCTTGTAGGCGCGCTTGTCGGTTTTTTTTGAAAGGTCGAGCCGGTCGAGATCCATGGCTGAGCTCCTGGTTGCGAGGGGAATCAGCAATCATCAGTACTATTTATAGTATAAAATCCGTCAAAAACCAAGCAGTTTGTGTTCTTTTACGGGCCAAATCCATGATATATTTTTAATCCCTGTCAAAACGAATTGCGGAAGTGGTGAAACTGGCAGACGCGCTAGGTTCAGGGCCTAGTGAGAGCAATCTCGTGGGGGTTCAACTCCCCCCTTCCGCATTTTTCTCCTTCACCCGTACCTTCTCCGCGTGACGTTTGCAAATGCAAACCAATGACCCCGTCATCCGCGTGCTCCCACAGCAGGTGGTTGAGAAAATCGCCGCGGGCGAGGTCATTGAGCGGCCGGCGTCGGTGCTCAAGGAAATTATAGAGAATGCGATAGACGCGGGCGCGACAAAAATAGACATCGTTATCGAGGACTCGGGATTTTCACTGATCCAGGTGAGCGACAACGGCTCGGGCATGTCGCCGGTAAACCTCGAAAAATCCGTGCTGCGCCATGCGACCAGCAAGATTGCCACGGCCGACGATCTCTACGCCGTTTCGACCATGGGGTTCCGCGGCGAGGCGCTGGCGAGCATCGCCGCAGTGAGCCGCACCGTCATCGCGAGCAGCGCCACGCAGGACGGCCTCGGGTATTCGCTCGGGTGCGACGGCGGCGTTGCCGCGAAACCGAAACCCGTGCCGCATGTGCGCGGTACAACGGTGTCGTGCCGTGACCTTTTCTTCAACGTGCCCGCGCGCAAGAAATTCATGAAGACCCGCAAGGCGGAGCGAATGGCGCTCGCGCGGCTCATCGAACAGATCGTGATTCCGTTTCCGTCAATGCATTTCACCGCGGTGTTCGAGGGCAAGCCGGTCTTCGACGTGCCGCCGGCTGATTCGCTGCTCGGCCGCATTTCCCAGGTCGCCGGCGTGGAATTCGCAAAAACGCTTGTCATGGCCCAGGGAAGCGCGGAGGGCATGGAGGCAACGCTTTTTTTTCCGCTTCAGGACAACGGCCAGGCCCGGCCGCGCTACCAGAACCTGTATGTCAACCTGCGCCGGGTGGACAACGATTCGGTGCTTTTCGCCGTGCGCCAGGCGTTTGCTCAGCTTGTCAGACGCGACTTTCGTCCCTCGTTTTTCTGCTTCATCGATATTGATCCCTCATTGATCGACGTCAACGTCCACCCCACGAAACAGAAGGTGAAATTCGAGGATGAACAAGGCCTTTTCAGGTTCATTTATGCCGCGGTCAGCAAGGTGCTGAAACCTTCGGCGCCGGCGGCCCCTGCCCGCACGTCTCAAATGGAGGGCGAAATCAGCACAAACGGCCTTGCGCCCGCACCGGTTCCAGCGGCTGAGGCCCCTTTAGAAGAAAGCGGCCGGCCTTTGTTTGCCGCCGAGGACCCTGCTGACGGCGCCTACGGTCAGACCATTCTCGCCTTTCCGAAAAAAGGACCTCAGGGTGAGAATGATCTTGATTCCCTTGACCAGGAGAAGGTACAATTAGCAGACAGCAGCGACCGGGCGTCCTGGAGCCTCATTTCGTGCTTTCAAATACACGAGATGTTCATTCTCGCGCCGATAAAAAACGGCATCCTGCTCATCGACCAGCATGCGGCGCACGAGAGGATTCTGTACGAACAGGCGCTCGACGACCTCAAGGTGGGACGGGCAGCGTCGCAGCAGCTTTTATTTCCCGTGGTGATCCGGCTCACCGCCACGGAAAAAACGGTGGTAGGGTCGTCGGAGGAATATTTCAGGGCGTTCGGTTTTGACATTCAGGATTTCGGCGGGAACGAGGTGTCGGTTTCCGCAACGCCGTCGTTCATGAAAAGTTCCGACATCGAGAGCTCGGTGCGCGACATGATAGGCTACCTGCTCGATGAAAAGAGTATGGGCCATTTCCCCGAGCCGCACAAGCGGTTCGCGGCCGCGTTTGCCTGCGGTGCGGCGATCAAGGCGGGGCAGAAGCTTTCGCAGGAGGAGATGATGGCGTTGCTCAACAGCCTGTTCTCCGCGCAGAACCCGTACACCTGCCCACACGGCAGGCCCACGGTGGTCAGGATTTCAATTGACGAGCTTTCCCGCAGATTCCTGCGGTGAGGGAGTCCGATGAAGATAGAACATGATAATAAAGGCATTGTCATCCTGCTGCCCGAACGGTTTCTCAAGCCGGCGTCCAATGCGTTCCTTTTGTCGCTGAAAAAGGAGATCGAAGCGGGCGCGGCGCGAATTGCCGCGGATTTCAAGAATACCGTGCTCATCGACAGCACTGCCATCGGCGCGCTGGTCGCTATGGCCAAGGAAGCCAAGGCGCAGGGCGTACCGTTTTACATCCGCAACCTGAGCGGCGAAATCTACGCCCTTTTCACGGACACCGGGCTCGACAGGATTTTCAACGTCGAGCACGAGGGCCGGGTGCATTCGGCCGAGGTGGATATATTTGAGAAAACGGGCGACGTCCGCCTCGAAATAACGATCGAAACCGTAAACGGCATATGCGTGTTCCACCTTGCCGGCGTGATGAACCATCTTCAGGGATCGCGCTTTTTCAGGCAGCAATTCCTGCTCGCGATGGCCGAGCACAAGAAAATCCTGCTTGACATGCAGGATCTGACCTTTTTTGACAGCCTGAGCATGAGCGTGATGCTCAACATGAACAAGCTGATCAAGGAGACGGGCGGCAGCATGCGAATCTGCAACGCCAACTACGCGGTCAACGATCTCTTCATGACCACCAACCTCAACCGGATCATTCCGGTATTCACCACCCTTGCCGAGGCCCTGCGGAACTGGGAATAGGGGAGATTCCCTCATGGCAAGCGCCGTGCTCATCAAGTCCATCGGGTGCCGCACCAACCAGGAGGAGATGACGGCCCTTGCTGCACAGCTGGCAGGCGATGGCTACTACGTTGTTTATGACCTCGCGGACGCTGATGTGGCAATTGTCAACTCCTGCCTCGTCACCTCTGCGGCGGAGGCTAAAACCCGTCGGTACATTTCTTCGGTATCGCATGCGTATCCCGGCGTAAGAATCTGCGTCACCGGCTGCCTTGCCCAGCATTCTCCGCACGAGATCCTTAAACGCATGCCGGTCACCTGGGTGGTGGGAAACTCCCGCAAGCATGATATTCCGGCTATTCTGCGCAAAAAAGAGGGCGGCGTGTTTCATGGAGCAATGGATGCGCATGCTCTCGCAGCGGTCTCTCTTGTCAATTCTCCCACGTGCCCGGGCGCATCGGGCCGCACCCGTTTTTTTCTCAAGATCCAGGAGGGATGCAACTACCGGTGCGCCTATTGCATCGTGCCGCTCGTGCGCGGGCCCTCGAGAAGCGTTTCCTTTGACCGCGTTGTCGGGGTGTTCGAAGACGCCCTTCGCGCCGGATACAAGGAAATTGTTCTTACCGGTACCCATATCGGACAATATTCTGATGGCCCGTCTTGCGGATTAGAGGCGCTTGTGGAAAGGCTCGCAAACACGGACGGCGATTTCCGGGTCCGCTTGAGCTCGCTTGATCCGCGGGACATGTCTGATTCCCTTTTGCAAATGATCGGCTCACATCCGCGCCTGTGCAGGCACCTGCACCTGAGCGTGCAAAGCCTGTCTCCGGCCGTGTTGAAAAATATGGGACGGCCCATTGCGGAGCATGGCCGGTTTCTTGAAAAGCTTGCCTCATTCCGGAAGAGTTTTCCTCTTGCAGGACTCGGCGGCGACTTCATTACCGGCTTTCCCGGAGAGACGAACGAACAGTTCGATGGTACATGCAGGGCGGCGGTCGAGTGCGGGTTTACCTTCGGGCATGTGTTCCGCTATTCGTGTCGTCCGGGCACTCTTGCGTCCGCCATGCCGGGGCAGATTGACGAAAAAGAAAAAAGCAGGCGGAGCGAGCGCCTCCGGAAACTCCTCGAGGACCGCCGCCGCCTTTTTGTAAGAAGTGCCGCGGGCGAGGTGCAGCGCGTCCTGGTGGAGGAGGAATCCCCTGCGGCCGGTCTCGCCTCCAATTATCTCCGCATCGAGGTGGCCGGCCATACGGCGCCGGCAAACACCTGGATCGATGTGACGGTGTCCGGGATCGGAAACAAGAAGGACCGGTGCGGGGCGGTCCTGGCCAAATCGTGAGCGGCAGGGGAGCCGTTTGTTAATTTTTGGATGGACGCAGGCGATTGTAATTATTTTTTGAAACATGAATATCTTTACGCGGCTCAAAGAAGGGCTTTCCAAAACCCGCAATCAGATCGCCTCCATTGTTTCAAGCGCAAGGGGCAGGTTTGACGAGGAATTTTACGAAACACTTGAGGACGCATTGGTTTCGGCGGACGTGGGCTACGATTGCAGCACGGCACTCATTGAAAGGCTTAAAAAGGAAATCTCGGAAAAAGGAATAGTCACACCGGAGGCCGCGTATGCCGCGCTCAAGGCCATGCTCGCCGCCGACCTTACGGTGTCAAAATCTCCCGTAGAGTTTTCCCACAAACCGTGGGTGGTTCTTGTCGTGGGTGTCAACGGCGTTGGCAAGACCACGACCATCGGAAAGCTTGCGAGGGAATATTATGCTGCGGGAAAAAAGGTGATGTTCGCCGCCGCCGACACGTTCAGGGCGGGAGCAATCGAACAGCTCAGGATCTGGGCGCAGCGCACGAATTCGGAAATCATCACCCAGAAAGAGGGAGCCGATCCCGCCTCGGTCGCCTTTGACGCCATGGAGGCGTCCAAGGCACGCGGCATCGACGTGCTCCTTCTTGACACGGCCGGCAGGCTCCACAACAAGGCAAATCTGATGAACGAGCTTGAAAAAATAGTGCGCGTCATCAAAAGGAATTCACCCGGCGCACCCAACGAGGTGCTGCTGGTCGTCGACGCCACCACGGGCCAGAACGCGCTGGCCCAGGCAAAGGTGTTCAATGAAATCACCAGCGTCACCGGATTCGTCATCACCAAGCTTGACGGAACGGCAAAAGGCGGCATTGCCGTCACGCTCGCAAAGAACTTCGGGATCCCGGTGCGCAAAATCGGCGTGGGCGAAGGCCCCGACGACCTGCAGGATTTCGACCCGGCCGCCTATGTTGAGGCGATGTTCGGCGACCTTGGCGCGGCTCAGACGGCGCCGGCGCGGTAACGCGGAGTTAGGTCTTCCACTGTTTGCGAAGGAGAAACGATGGCACCCGACGAAAGCAAGTTCAGCACGATGAAATTCATGCGCTGTAAAAAATGCGGCAACGTCTTTGCGGCGAACCTTTCCAGCGCCGTCGAATGCCCGGAATGCTCTTCGGGGGACGCCGTGCAGTACCGGCCCGACGGCAAGGAAGCCGATGAACCGTCTGCAGAGGAAGAAACGCATGGATAACCCCCTTTGGTCTCCGTTCCGTTTTCTCGGCGGCAGGGATAACATCCCAGGACTGCTTGCCTGTATTCCCGCATTTGACGGATTTTTAAAAAACGAACTGAGGATCGTTGAACAGATGCTCCACCAGCGCCAGTACAAGAAAGGGGAGACCGTTTTCAACGAAGGCGAGCCGGGAGCGGGCATGTATATCGTGAAAAGCGGTGAAGTGGAAATCACGAGGAAGATGGGGAACGGTGCAGAGCTGGCCCTGGCCCTGGTGAAGGAGCAGGGCTTTTTCGGCGAGCTTGCCCTTCTTGATGAAATCCCACGGAGCGCATCCGCAAGGGCCGTCGCCGATACGGTTCTTTTCGCGTTTTCCAAGCCCTCGCTCGAAAGCCTTTGCCGGAGAAACCCGAGGCTGGGCATCAAAATCCTGTCGAACCTGTCGCGCGTCATCTGTAAAAGGCTCGTGAAGAGTAACGATGCAATGGAGCAGTTGCAGGACAGGCTGGGAAAACAAGACGGGGAAGATAAATCTCAGGAAAGCCTGACGACGCATGTTTAACAAGATAAAACCGATTTCATATTACATCATCCAATTCGGCTTTTACGGCTTTGTGCTTCTTATTGCCGCCGGGATTTTATTTTCGTTCAGTTTCATCTTCATTTCGCTTTTCGCTTCGGCGGTGTTTGCCTTCCTTCTGGAGCCTTCGGTCAATTACTGGGAAACCCGGGGTGCCAACCGTGTCGCCGTCATCCTTGTCATCTATGTGCTTATCGCGGCAGGACTCGGTCTGCTCGGTTCATACCTCGTCCCGCCTCTCATGGATGAAATGAAAAATTTTGCGGCCAACCTTCCTTCCTACGGATCCATGGTTCACGAAATGGCGACAAACCTTCAAAAGAAGGTAAATACGCTGTTTCCCGGTTTTGCCTTTCCAGACTATTATCCTTATTTAAAGGGAAAACTGTTTGTTTCCCTTAAGGCGGTAATGGCATCCGTGCCCGCGCTTGCCTCGGGCGTGGCATCGCTTGCCTCGATGACGCTGCTCATTCCGTTCATTACTTTTTTCCTTTTGGCAGACGGCTATCTTATCTCGAAGAGCATCATGACCATCGTGCCGAACCGATACTTTGAGATGTCGGTGCTGCTGCTGCACAAGATCGTCGACGCGCTCAAACTGTATGTGCGCGGTCAGCTCATCGACTCGTGCGCAATCCTTGCGCTGACGACCGTGGGATATGCCATCATTGGGTTGCCCTACTTTTTGGTGGTGGGCCTCGTTTCGGGGCTGGCGAATTTAATTCCATACTTCGGGCCCATCATAAGTTTTTGCTCTGCTGTTTTCGTTCTTCTGATTACGCCGGGCATGTTCAATCTCCTGTCCCTGATTGCCGTGACTTTGGTTTTTGTTGCGGTCCAGGTGATTGATGGAACAATCGTTTATCCCAATGTTGTGGGAAGAACGGTGCACCTTCATCCGCTGGTCGTTATTCTGGGTGTTGCCGTCGGCGGGAACATAGGCGGGCTCGTCGGAATGCTTATTGCGATTCCTGTAATAAGCATCTGCAAGGTCACGATTGAGGTGTTGTACACCTATCTGAGAAGCTACTCGATCATTTGATTTTCTCTGGATCGCATTACCGTGATTTTCTTCATGCGCGCTGCTGCTCAATGCCCAGTGAGGGGCTCATATGGGGAAAACGGAGCATGCCCCGCCGCAGCCGCTCGTACCCAGCGCGTGCAATCATGGCGGCGTTGTCGGTGCATAAAGACGGCGGCGGAAAAGAAATCTTGTCCCCGAAGATAGTGTTCAGCGTCCGCCGCAATTCACCGTTGCAGGCCACGCCTCCAGCCACCCCCACGGTTCTGATTCCCGTTTGTTCCGCGGCGAGCAGAAGGTTACGCGCCAGGGAATCAACCAATGCTTTTTGGAATGAAAAGCATATCTCGGCCCTGTTTTGCGCGACCCAATCTGCGCCTTTTTCCATGCAATAATATTTCACCGCGGTCTTAAGTCCGGAAAAACTGAAATCGAGCCGCTGGCCCGCGCACCGGGCCACCGGAAAGGGGATTGCAGGACCGGGTGCTGCGGCAACGGCCTCCTGCTCAACGGCTCTCCCGGCAGGATAGGGAAAACCGAGGAGTTTTCCCACTTTGTCAAAGGCCTCGCCTGCAGCGTCATCCACGGTCGAGCCGAGACAGGTATACCGGGCAAAATCATCCACCCGGTATATGGCGGTATGGCCTCCCGATACAATGAGGGCAAGAAACGGGCAGGACAGGTCCGGATTCGCGCAAAACAAAGAACAAATGTGGCCCTCGAGATGGTTAATGCCGGTGATTTTATTGCCATGCTGACAGTGAAGACCGAGGGCAAAGCTGATACCTACCAGCAAAGCGCCGGCAAGGCCGGGACTGTCGGTTACCGCTATGCAATCAAGGGAACGGGGGCAAATGTTGTGATCGCGCAAAACCGATTCCGCAAGAATGTCCACTTTGTTCAGGTGTGCTCGTGAGGCAAGCTCGGGCACGACTCCGCCGTATAATGAGTGTAAAGCTTGGGTAAATATTTCATTTGCCACAATGTCACCATTGGAAAGAAGGGCAACTGAAGTTTCGTCGCAGGAAGTTTCAATGCCTAGTGTGATCATAAGAAAAAAAGAATACCTTTATAGAAATAATTTTATAAAATAGATCAGATCTGTTCGTATTTCAATTTTTTAATCAAATTATTGTCCCGCCGTTTTTACCGATATAGGGCAAAATTACACTTATCAGGATGATAATCAATAGTCTTTTTTAGGAATAAAAAGCCCTATCTTGTTGATTTTCTAGTTATAATATTTTTCCAATTTTTTGGCATAATGATGGCTTATAAATGTGTCGAGTCTATGGGTATCTCATTTAAAATACTGGTAGTTGAAGATAATCCGCCAACTCAGGAGGCCTTGAAAAGATCACTTTCACGGTTGGGATGCCAGGTCCATGTTGTTGACACTGCCGAAAGCGGCATTCAGGAGTTGGCCAAAAATCATTTTGACGCGGTTTTTGCCGCGTTATGCGTAAGGGAAAAAGGTGCGCGCAGCGTGGCACGATGGATAAAAAGTAAGTCACCTCAGACCAAGGTTTTTGTCGTTACCAGTTGGAAAGGTGACCTTGAGCCAAATCTTCTGCAATTAGACGGTATTCACGATGTTATACGCAAGCCTCTGATATTTACTGAAATAAGGGATAAATTGCTTGAATATCTCGGATAATTTTTCAAGGACGTTTTTATGAAAAAAAGGTGCATCGAATGTGGCAAAAAGCTTGAGGGTGAAGAGCGTGAATCCGGTTTTTGCGCAGATTGCAACGCCAAGATCGAAAATGACATGCGTATACTCAGGGAAAGTGAAGATGACAGCTTTGCCTTTTTCTCGGAATTAACCATTTAAGATGAGTTATTTTTCTTCGAGTGTCCAATAATCTCTCCTGGTTTCTCGTAATCATTTTTGTTTTATTTCCTTTATTTTTTTAAAATTTTTTTGCTTTTTATAAAATTTATATTATATTTGTAAATGTAACAGTGGGTGGCTTTATAAAGGGCCAATTAATGATTAAAAGAACTTTTGTTTCAATTATTACAATTTTGGCCTTTGTTGCATTTGCCTTTGCCCAGCCTTCCACCACGAGTCCTGATTCATTAAAGGCTTCCCAAAATTCTGAAACTCAAAAATTGGCCAAAAAAACTATAGTCAATAATCCTTTAAAGACCTCGACCAACTGGTCAAAAATTAAAGATCTTTTCAGGTAAATAAACTTACAAAGAATAAAAAAGGGAATGCAGGCGCATTCCCTTTTTTATTCTCTTTTTTATCGCGGTTATGGATTCCATTCTTCGCTAGTTTCATGCCCGTAAAGTCGAGATGTGATTGTTCCGACACTTATGGAAAAGCTGAGTTCCTGGACAGGCGCCCGAGCATTGAACCGGGCCTTGGGTGAAGCGGTCATTTCCAGAGAGAGATAGAATAGGTTTTTGGAGTTTGGAAGCGGCGGAGGGAAATAATCAACAGCGAGCCATCCGCGCACGTTATTGACATTGGAATAGTAGCCGGTCTTTCCGGAAAAATCAATGGTTTTTCCCTCGATAAGGTAGGCCTGGGAACCAACCGTGATATAACCGAAGGACGGCACATGAAATTGCAGCCCAAGACCGCCACAGGCATCGGTGCCGTTATAGGAAGTGCCGGCATCATTCATGGAAGAAAAGAAGCTCCCTTGCGCAATTCCGATGGCGGCAAGGAGGTTATTGAAGAAAAAAGGTGTCCCGAGCTTCAGATGACCGCCTCCGGAAAAAGAATATTTGCCGTGAAATATGCCGAAAGTGTCGGTGGCGGTCGTGTCGCCGGCCACTTCCATCTGGCTCGCGCCAGCATCGATGCCGAAATTAACATAAGGGAAAGGGGAGTAGCTGAGGCGCCCCTGGATGCGGTTCAGCAGGGCGGGCACCGCGCGGTTTGTAATGGTGTATCCGCCGAGGTCGTAGGAGGCGCCTATGGAAAGTCGAGCCGGCGGCATCAGGACGGCCGGATCTGCAAGGTTCGCTGCGAAAGTAGTTGTATAAAGGGAGGTAATGCCCGCCGCCGTGATAATTGTCGCCGCCAATCGCATCACTTTTTGTTTGCATGTCTTCATTTTATTTTGTGCTTTCAATGATGGGGAGAATTTGTGTTACAGGGTGGTCCTGTAGAACTCCCTGGCATTCGGCCCAAACCGTTATCTGCACTCTTGTCGCATTTGTTTGTCCGTAAACGATCACATTAGGCGCTTTTCCGCTCTGGGTTTGGACGGTGCGTACTATGGATATTGCCGGATCGGGCTGGCCAAGGGGTTGGGCATTCCAGCTGAAATCGTAGGAACCGAGCGCTTTTATGAAATGCGGATTTGCCGTATATGCCGAGTCCATGCTTGCAAGTATTTTTAAAAGCGCGGAATCCTGGGGCGGCAATGGACGTTTAAAATACAATTTATAATAGGCCGAATCATGCCTTAGCGCATTGTATGTGGACATATACAAAGGGTCAAGCAAGGGCTCGATCGGGTCCCATTCACCATCTCCATTCAGGTCTGCATATTTATAAAGACCGTTGCTGCACTGATAAAGGGGTTCAACCGGAATATTTATATCGAATTGACGTTTCCCGTCATGGTTTATGTCTTCATAGGGCGGGCCAGGATCGTATATACAATCGCCGTTCAGATCTGCACCGCGATTCGCAAAACCGTCGTTATTTAGGTCTTCACCAGGATCCAACCTGCAATTATTATTGAGATCTTCAAAAGGAAGCACATCGGCGACCGTGTCAACTATTGAATAACAGGAGAAGGCCCCTTGGCTTACCTCTTCTACCCAGCGTGGGCTGAGTCTCCAATACACATATCCCGTCACTTGAACGCTGAACGTCACCGGTGTGCCGTCAGCGACAGGGTTGCCGTTGACATCCGTGACCACTGCTGCGCAGGGCAGGCCGAAGGTGCCGTCTTGATAGTCCACTCCTTTAAGCATATTAACCCCTATCGATACTTGATTTGGAGGGCCTGCGATGGTGAACAGCACGGTGTCCGATTTGACGCCGGAAACATCGCTTGCGATCACACCAACACCGTGGAACGTGCTCGTCGCCGTGCCTGAAACAAGGAAAGAAGAAATCGAACCATCGGCACCCGTCAGCGCCGAAGGAGGATCAATATATTCGCCGCCGCCGGGTCCGTTGGTCATATTTAAATAAATGCGTTCATTGCTGACCCTATTGTTGAGCGAATCATAAGCGACGGCGATCAACTGTGCTTTACTGCCGCTTGTTGAAATGACCGAAGGTGTACCAGTCAAAACGATTCTTCTCACTCTGGTGGCCTTAAAATATAATTTGAATACCGCCGAAGTTACTTCGGTTGAAGTCTTTGCATAAGCGGAAATCGTGGCCAAATTTGCGAAGTACGGGTTTTTTACATGAAAAACGATTCGGCCGTTGTCCGCTTTGGCAAGGGTAAAGCCCTTTGCAAAAAGAGTATCGTTGTTGATGGTGCCCATGGTGACGCTTATGGCGATCGTGGCATCGGAAACCGGCGTGGTTTTGTCTCCCAGAAGGTACGTAACGGAGAGTGCGGTCGAGTCAGTGCCGTTTGCTATACACGATTGTCCGGGGAGCGTATCGATGACTAAATAGTTGGAAGAATAGTTTATCGCGACTTTTTGAGATGCCCCCGCTGCTTGAATCTGAATGGTGTCCGTGCCAGCTCCGGAGCCGTACACCTTGCAGTAGGCCTCGCCCCGGTTATCGGTCACCGAGTCCGGTTTGTAAATAAACGTGCTGTCCTGCTGTTTGGAAAAATTAATCGGTTCGCCGACGATGGGATTTTGCGCCGCGTCGATCAAGGTAATCGCGATGGTGCTGGAATCCTTGCGGTTGGCATTGATGCTTGGCGGGTTTGCGCTGGCGGTAAGCGTAACACCGGTGAACTCGACTTGGATCGACGCGGTTTTCGTGGCGTCTTTGACCAGGGTCGCCTTTACGGTTGCGACAGTGTTCCGCCGGTCGCTGATGAGCGTGGCGACCGCCTTACCATTATCATCGGTGGTTGCGAGCGCGGTCACCACCCCGGCGGTTGTCGTAAAAGAGATTTGATCGCCCACCATGGGATTGTAGCTTTCGTTCTTCACAAGCACGGTTATCGTCGAATTGCTAGTACCATCGGCCTGAATCATCGTTGGTATCGCGTTGATGGTCATGCTTCGTGACGCGATGAATGAAAGCGTCGCGGCTGCAGAGGCGATATCGGTGCTGGTATTGAACGCGGTCACTTCAAGCGACATGGTGGTTTCGTAAGGAAGTGCATAAATGGTATCGGTGCATTTTCCCTGTGCATTGGTCTTTAATAAAACGACATCGCTGGTGTCTCTCCCGTCGATGAGCTGATAAGTGCGCGTCAGCTGGACATCCTTGTTGGTAAGCGGAGAGCCAGATTTGTCCGCAAAATAAATGTGTAGAATGGTGGATTTTGACGGATTTGCTTGAAGGATTTTATCATCGAGCGATATGGTTAGCAAAAGGTTGGTGACGTTTATTCTTATGCTGGCGTATGCGCCGGCGGCCGAGATCCGAATCGAATCGGTGCCGGTTTGAACGCTTTTGCTTTTCACGGCACATTGGGCGGTTCCTTCCGGTCCGGTTGCGGTATCTTTTGAAAGAAAGGTCAGGACTGAAGCTGTATCCCTTCCTAAGGAGAAATAGATCGGAATGTAGGGAATAGGTTCGTTTGAACCGTTAAGGACGTGGGCCAGGATATTGGTCTTTTGGCCTGGATTCATGTTGGTGGAGTCCGCGGTCACAATGATGTTAACCCCGCTAAAGACAACCCGCGTCTGGGCGCTTTTTGTGCGGTCGGACGCAAGAAACACCGTTATGAAGGCCGTATCGTTGATGTTCGCGCTCGTGAGCGTGGCGTGGGCTATTCCGCCTGCGTCAGTCGCCCCTTGACCTGAATTGCCGCAGGTTCCGCCTTGTCCGGCGATTATACCGGCGGAAGAAATAAATTGGACGCATTGCCCGACAATGGGGTTGTTATTTTCATTCATCAACGTCACATCTATTGTGGTAGCGTCCTTGCCGTCGGCTTTTAGCACTGCTTTTTCCGGATACACTTGAATCCGCTTCTGTACCTTGTCGGGAGTGTCGGTCACGTCAATATCGATCGTCTGTGTTACCGTCCCGCACGTGAACCTGATTTCCACGCTGGCTTTTGTAGTGTCCATCATTTTAAGAATCGCACGACCTCTGGAGTCGGAGTACAAGGTATCGGCGGAAAGAAACCCGTTAGCGCTAGAACAGAGGATCTGCGCATTGGCCAACGGATGTGTAAGCGTGCTGTCCTGCATCACCGTAATGGTAATGGTAAGCGACTCGCGTATTCCTATATACATGCTGTCCGGTGTTACAATAAGCGAGGGGGTCAACGTTAGGGTTTGGCCGGGCCCGGTGGAGGGATGGGGGCCGGTGAGGGCCAAGTTGCCGTTGTCGTCTTTGATGGTGCATAAAAGCAGAAAGCACACTATTCCTGCCAGAAAAACGCCGGAAACCAATTTCACTGTTTTCACGAGCAGCTCCTTTGAAATGAATTGCCTCTGCGCTGAGAGTAAAGTGAGGAAGTATCAATTATTTTTATCTAACGGCACGGCAGGAAAAAGAAACGTTCCCGCCCCGCCCGGATTAGATTATATCTTTAAAAGAAATAGAAATCAATCAAATAAATCTGCAGGTTGCTGCCCGCGGTTTTTCAAGGACGGAGTGATGGCGCAAGAACTTGGATTGACAATACGGTCTGTTGAAAAAGGGCTGCCTGCATGGGAAGCGGGCCTCAGAAAGGGCGACATCATTGTCACGGTAAATGATGAACCCGTGAAGGATGAGGTCGATTTCAGGTTCTGTACCGCCCAACCGGTTTCTGAAATACGGGTGCTACACCGCATGGGCATTCTTACAAAGCTGTTGAAACGGCCTTCCCGCACCGCAGTAGGAGTTCAATTTGCCGATCAAGGCGTTACAAGGTGCAGAAACCACTGCATTTTCTGTTTTATAGACCAGATGCCGAAGGGATTGCGCAGGAGCCTGTATATAAAAGATGAGGATGTAAGGCATTCTTTTGTCAATGGAAATTATGTCACGCTTGCTGCGATGACCTTTGATGATCTCGAACAGCTTTGCAGCCGGGGACTGTCTCCATTGTACGTTTCGGTCCATGCGACGGACAGGCACGTTCGCTGCACTATGCTCGGCAACAAGCATATCTTTGATATCATGGACCAGCTTGGTTTTCTTGAAAAAAACGGCATTTCGTTTCATGCCCAGATTGTGGTATGCCCCGGTTATAATAACGGCGCGGTTCTCACCAAGTCCCTTAAAGACTTGTGCGGTTTGACAAAGGGCCTTATTTCGGTTTCCGTTGTTCCGGTGGGACTCACCAGATTCCGGCGGCATCCTTTACAACCCGTGGATCGCGGTGAGGCGCGACGCATCTGCAAACAGGTCATGCGGGCAAGTGAAAAGGACAAAAAGCGCTACGGCCGGCGGAGGATTTTTCTGGCGGATGAGCTGTTCATTCTTGCCGGACTTTCCATCCCTCCCCGGAGATATTATGGAAATTATCCCCAGATCGGAAACGGGGTCGGGCTTGTCCGAATGTTGCTTGATGAATGGAAAAAAATCGAAGTTCGCCATGGCAGGAGCCATCCAGGAAATGCAGGTGGGAACCGGAACCGTGTCAAAAGGGCGCTCCTTGTCACTTCGGAATCGGCATTTCCCTTTATCAGGGAAATCGCCGACCGGCTTTCCCAAATTTCGCTCCGGGTTACCGCGGAAGCGCTCGCGGTTCAAAATATTTTTTTTGGCAGAGAAGTCACTGTTGCGGGGTTGCTAACCGGCAACGATATCATCAAGCAGGTGCGGGCGACCAAAAAAGCGCCGGACCTGGTCGTGCTTCCGGGAATAATTTTCAACCGCCATGGGCATACGCTCGATGGATACTCGGCGGAACGCATCGGAAAAAGTTTAGGCATCAAGGTTATGGCGGCGGATTCACTCGATGCGTTGGCCAAGCTTTTATGAGCCCGGTCAGAAAAGAATCCGTAATGCGCCTCAATAAATACTTGGCCGGATGCGGATTGGGATCAAGGCGCTCATGCGATTCCCTGGTTGGCTCGGGCAGAATCTATGTGAACGGAGCAAAAGTCAAGGCACTGGGAGTAAAGGTAACCGTTGGCAAGGATCGGGTTGAATACTTGGGAAGGATCCTTGAGCCGGTACGGTGCTTGCGGTATATTGCCTTTCACAAACCGCAAACCGGTATTGCGGCGGAAAGCGATTTGGAGAAGAGAGACGGCATGTTTGATGCCCTGCGTCAAGCCGGGTGCGATGCCGATGCGCTTACAATCATCGAACGGCCCGATGCCGCAACCGAAGGCCTTGTCCTGCTCACCAATGACGGCAGCTTGGTCCACGCGCTCACGCATCCCCGTTACCAGATAAAACAAGTGTTTGATGTTCAGCTTGACAGGAAATTATCTCCCGATGAGGTTGAGGTCATGACCGGCCCCGGTGTGGAATCGGAACATCAGATACTTTGCGCCGGCATGATCATACAGGCCGGCTCCGTGAACTTGCCCTGGTACCGTGTGGAATTGTACAACAGCAAAAAACGCCACTTGCAGCGCATGTTCGGCGCGGCGGGCCGCGCCGTGCTCAGGAGCCGCCGCGTTCAATTCGCCTCGGTCAAACTCGGGGATCTTGCGCCGGGCGCTTTTCGCGAACTCACCGGCCGCGAAGTGGCGGCGCTGCGGGCGGCCGGGTTTAAGCCTTCCCCCTCCTCCCGCTGACGCTTCTTTTTCTTTTCCATTGTTCTTAGGTATGCTTTACATTTTGCCCGCCGCAAGTTTATAATGTAACCGTAAGACTCGGCAATAAAACACGGCCTCGCGCAGGCCCGTTTTTCAACATCAAAAAGGATCTCATGGATTCACGTTCCGAAGACGTGGAAAAACTTCAGCAGCAGCTTGTAAAGGCCAAGCACGACCTCAAGCTCGCGCTTGCGTCCGAAAAGATCCTGCTCGACGAGCTCGAAAGGAAAAACCTTGAGATCATCGAACGGAAAAAAGCCGAAGAGAAGCTCGACGCCGCCCTGAACGACCTCAAGCTCGCGCTCGCGTCCGAAAAAGTGCTGCTCGACGAGCTTGACAAGAAAAACAAGGAACTTACCGAGCTGTCGATTACCGACGGGCTCACCGGCCTGTACAACCACCGCTACCTCCAGGAACGGCTGGAATTCGAGTTCAAGCGCGCCAAGCGGTACGGCGGCAATCTTTCGTGCCTGATGATCGACATCGACCATTTTAAAATGCTCAACGATACCTACGGCCACCAATGCGGCGATTTCGTTCTCAGGGAGCTTTCGAACCTTTTCCGGTCCAGGTCGCGCGAAGTTGACATATGCGGCAGGTACGGGGGGGAGGAGTTCCTGATCATTACCAACATCGCGCTCGGCGACGCCGCGCAGTTCGCCGGCAAGCTCCGCACCGCCGTGAACTGCCACGATTTTATTTTCGAGGGCGCGGCGCTGCGCGTGGCGGTGAGCATCGGTATTGCTGAATTCAACCCCGCCCTCAAAGACAGGCTCGAACTGATCAGCAGGGCCGATCGGGCCATGTACCAGGCAAAGCAGGACGGCCGTAACCTCATCCGCTTGTGGAACGCGCAGCAGGTCGGGACGCCGCCGGAAAAGGAGGCGCGGACGTAAATTCTCGGGCATTTAGAAGGACCGTGCGTGTTGCAAACGAACAATGAGACGTGAAGCCGAGTGAAAACGGATGATCGCGGAAACTATGGGCAAAAATAACCGGGCATGATATAATTACACTGGCCGTAAAAAAGGCGCTTAATTATTTTCTTACCCGTATGGAGGAACTGATGAAAATCCGGATTGACACGGTCGGAACCGTGACCGTTGTCTTCATCGACGGCAATGTCCTGCAGGAAAACGTCCCCATTTTCCGGGTGAAACTCCTCGAGCTCGTGGAAGAGGGCAAGGTCAACATCGTCCTCGACATGGTCGCCTCCAATTACATCAGCAGCATGTGCCTCGCCACGATCGTCGATGTCAAGAAAAAGCTCAACGAGCTGTCGGGCGATTTGAAACTGGCCAGGGTGAACAAACTCGTGCGGAACCTTCTCGAGACCACAAGCCTCATTAAGAAGGTCGAAACCTACGATGACGTCGATTCGGCGGTAAAGTCGTTCGAGAAGAAATAGCCTGCGCCCTTCTATTTCGTCAATTATAATTTCATCTGGATCGCTGAGCGGGTGCAGCCGGGCACCACTCGATTCAGGCCCATTCCTTCCGTTGGGCGCACCCTTGTAGCACCCGATTGCCAGGGCGTCCTCTTACTCATCCTTATTTTCTTAATGTAAAATCGTGGAATAATCACTAATTCGATTTTGCGGTTCCCTTGCCCGGTTGCATCGAAAACGGCTTCAATTCACCATTCTCCTTGTGAAAGCACATCTGTCGCGTCACTAAAAAATTAAATGTGGAGAGTTCCGGGAATAATACGGAAATAAGTTCCGATGGCTTGCAGGTTTTTTTCGGCTGCATCGATAAAATCGCGGTAAACGACTGTTCGCCGTTCTCGCCTGAAGGAGCGAGAAAAATCACAAGCGGACGAATATCCTTGCTAGATGAAATAGTGTTCTTTGTGATTGTTATGACCGCTTCCCGTTGGACGAGAAATGCGTCGATTCGCGCTTTGACATTGTTTTTCATCCTTGATCGTAAAAGTGCCTCGCCGGTCGACGAGAAACGATATTGACCCGCGCAGATTGCTTCGTTGAGCGATACATGGTCGATCGCCATCTCCTGAAAGCCGGCGACCGCTAGACCTTCAGGCAGGAATTTGTTAATTGCATCAATGGTAGTGTCCAACAGGCCCATCGTCACCACATCGAACAGCTCCGTGGCGCCGGAAATTCCCAGCGGCAGGGGCGGGCCGAAGGCGATGAGGGGATGGGGATGGCATCCTTCCGAAAAAGCAATTGGCAGCCGCGCGGCGAAAAGCGCCCGGTGAAGAACGCCCACCATGTCGAGATGCCCCAAAAACCGTACCGGAAGTCCTTTTGTGTAAACGAACCGGTAGCAGCGGCGGTCAGTGGAGGCCGGCACAACGGTCTCGGCCGCGGAACGGGTGGATTCCAAGGCCGAGGCCTTGACAAAGCGCGCAGAACCCTGCCGGATCGGCCCGCAAACCCCGCATGCCGAACATTCCCCGTTCCGGCAATCAGCAGTGGGCCCGCCGGCAATCGCCCTCTCGCGCTCCCTTTGCAGAAATTCCGTTGAAACACCGGCTGAGACCGCATTCCACGGCAGCGCATTGTCCATGGGAATTGCGCCGCAGAACGTGGTGAGGCCGATATTGCATTTGTCAAAAGCATCTTTCCATCTGTCAAATTTGAAATGCTCGTCCCATCCGTCAAAACGGCAGCCGGATTCCCAGGCGGCGCGGATCACGGCGGACAGGCTCCGGTCGCCGCGCGCCATCACGGTTTCGAGCTGTGCCATGAACGGATCGCGGTAGGAAGTTTTTACATTGCGCCGGTCCGCAAGCCCCCGTTTGATCCGCTTTGATTTTTCGAGCAGCCGTTCGGGCGCATCCATGGCCTCCCATTGAAACGGCGTGTGCGCCTTGGGAGAAAACGGCGACAGCGCGATAGTGATCGTCACGCGCCGCGAATGGCGCCATGCCATGTCCGCGATGCGGCCGGCAAGCGAAGTGATTGCGTCGATGTCCTCGTCGCGCTCCGTGGGCAGCCCGATCATGAAATACAGTTTGACGGTCTGAACGTTTCGATTCAGCAGTCTTTCCGCCATGGCAAAAATATCGTCGTCGGGAAACCCTTTGTTGATGACGCTGCGCAGGCGCTGCGATCCCGCTTCCGGCGCGATGGTAAATGAGGAGAAGGGCGTGATCGCCGCCATCGCGTCGAGGTCGGCATCCGTCAGCGCGTCGATGCGGGTTGACGGAAGCGAAACCGAGAGCCTTCCGCCCGTGCCGTAGGCCGCGGCGCCGCGCAGCAGGGGGGTGAGCCCGGAATAATCGGCGGTGGAGAGCGACAGGAGGCCGATATCGCGCCAGCCAGTTGCCGACATTCCGTTTTCCATCTGGCAAAGCAGGCTTTCCACCGCGCGCTCGCGCACCGGCCGGTACCAGATTCCCGCCGAGCAGAACCGGCAGCCCCGCGTGCACCCGCGCATCACCTCCACGGCGAGCCGGTGGTGCACGACATTGACAAGAGGGACAAGCGGTTTTGCGGGATAATTTCTGTCGTCAAGGCTTCGCACCTTTGCGGCCTTTACCGGAGCAGGAATTATGGGGACGAGAAACGCCCCTGATTTTTCTGTCCCGTAAAATGACGGGACATACACGCCGCGGCATTTCGACAATTCCCTCAGGGTGGCCTCTTTGGACGCACTGCGCTTTTTCGAGCTTTCCATGACCGAGCAAGCCTCAACAATCGCCTCTTCTCCGTCGCCGATCACAAACGCGTCCACGAAATCGGCGATGGGCTCAGGATTGACCATGGCGGGGCCGCCTGCAATAACGAGCGGCTCCTGGCCGGTACGGTCGCGGCTGTAAAGGGGAAGCCCGGCAAGCGCGAGCATGTTGATGAGGTTCGTGTATTGCAACTCGTACGTGACCGAAAATCCTACCCAGTCCGCATTTTTTATCGGCGCGAGGTATTCGAGGCAGTACAGGAGAATTTCTTTTTCCCGCATGAGCTTTTCGGCATCGGCGCAGGGGTGATAGCAGCGCGACAAAGCCCATTGCGGCCTGCTGTTGACAATGTGGTAAAGTATCTGCCCGCCGTAATGCGACATGCCGATGTCGTAGGTTTCCGGGTAGCACAAGACGCCGTGCAGCGAAACACCGGATAAATCTTTTCTGACGATATTCAGCTCATTGCCGAGGTATTGCATCGGTTTCTGCACAAAAGGCAGGAACTGGGTTTCGAGGAGGTGTTTGAAGGATTCTTTATTCATGGCCTAAGAATTATTTCGGATTGATGACGGCTTGATTTTCATCCTTATTTTCTTGTAAAACGGATTCCCGCTTCCATGGAGCTAACGCGCCGTGCGGTAATGACGTTCACGCGATTCATTAAAGACGCAACGTAAAAATAATTTGCCTGTAAAGATATAAATGAAGCAATCTTGACCGCGAGGATTTTTTTTCGCCGCAAAGCTGCATACGGCTGAGGGTCGTTGCTCATCGTGCCTAAGGGCCGGCGCTGATGGCGGAGAAGAAGAACAAGAATGGCACTTGACTTATGCCCTGCGCCAGGGCGGACTGGAGGCCGCTCTGGAGAGCGATGCTGCCCGGTCCTCGCCTGGTCGTCGAGTAGCCGCTTTTAAGCGGGGTATCGAGGCGCAGACATATAGGGGCCCTGGCAGCCCGAGGCGAGGCCGAGACCGGAAGGAGGCCCGCCGCCGTCTTCGTCGGGGCGCCAATATTTTTTATTGATTTAAAAAATATTATTTGCCTTTTTCCAACCGCTGCGCCAGAAACGCCGGCAGATTATTGTCGAGGATTTTACGCTGCGTGATGGTGTAATCATACATGACCCGAATGAGGCTGATGTCCTGGTTTTTCGTGTCGTAGATCGCGTAGCAGCAGCGGGAGTCGAAGTCGCGGGGCTGTCCCACGCTGCCCACGTTGATGAGGTAGAGGTTTTTCTCGGTGAGCTTGATGGAGTGCTCGGCGTGGAGGATGATCTTGTCCTCCTCCTGGATCATGATGGAGGGCCAGTGCGTGTGGCCGATGAAATTGATCCTGAAGGTGAGGCTCTTGAACGCTTCGAACACGGCGTCCTCGCTGTCCGGGAACACGTAGATCCAGTCCTGGGGGTTGGACGGCGACGAGTGGGTGAGGAAGATGCTGTCTTTTTCAATTGTCAAGGGAAGCGACCCGAGAAAGTCCTTTGCCTTCTTGGAAAGGTGGTTCCTGGTCCACTCCATGGCCGCGTAGGCGTAGTAGGTGAAGGTCTGGATGTCGATCCGGTTGATCGCCGCGTAGTCGTGGTTGCCGGCCACGCAGTCGTCCACGTTTTCCTGCACGAGTTCGATGCAGCGCTCCGGGTCCGGGTAATATCCCACGATGTCGCCGAGGCAGACGATGCTGTCGATCGAGCGGTTTTTGATGTCCTTGAGCACCGCCTGCAGCGCCTCGACGTTGCCGTGGATGTCGGAGATGATCGCGTATCTCATGAAACGACCGCCGCTTTCCGCAAGAACGTGAAATAGCGATAAATATGTTTAATTATATTATTTTAGATTCGGCGGTGCAATATAATTCTCCCTTTGCGCCGCCGGGCCCGCGCGCCATTCCTTTCTGTCAGTTTGCGCGGTGCCGTTGAAAAGAGGAGGTACCCTACCGTGGCCGACATGTCGAAACTGCCCAAGGGCATTGCGGAACAGGTCGAGGATTTCAAGCGCCGGGTGACTCCGTCGTCCTCGACCCTGATCCTCACCCACGATTATCCCGACCCGGACTGCATTGCGTCCGCCTACGGCATCGCGCAGCTGCTGTCGTTCTGGGGAACGCAGTCGAGCGTGATCTCGTTCGGCGGGTTCGTGGGCCGCGCCGAAAACAAGGCCATGATACGCCACCTCAACATCCACACCGTGCCCTACGTGCTGCTCGAGCTCAAGGATTTCGATAGGATCATACTCGTCGACTGCGTTCCCGGACGCAGCAACGTGTCGCTGCCCGCGAGTACGCCCGTGCACGCGGTGATCGACCATCACATGGGCGACGCGCCGGCAAACCAGCAGTTCTACCGCGACATCCGCAAGGAGATCGGCGCGGCCTCGACCATCGTCACCGAATACCTGCTCGCGGCCAACTGTCCCATCAACCCAAAACTCGCCACGGCGTTGTTTTACGGGATAAAGACCGACACCGGCGACATGGGCCGCGACTCGACCGCCGAGGACCTCGAGTGCTACAAGCACCTTTTTCTACGGATGAACCACAGCCTTCTTGCCAAAATAGAAAATCCGGACCGGGACGTGGCCTTTTTCAAGATCGTCCACCGCGCGGCCGTGACCATGCTCGCGTACGGGTCGTTCGGATACATCCCGCTGGGGCATGTGGCGTCACCCGACTACGTCGCCGAGATGGCCGACCTGTTCCACAGCCTGGAAAATATCGACATCACCGTGTGCTGCGGGTTTTTCAAGAAAAACGTGTTCTTTTCCATCCGCGCGAAGAACCGCGACGAGGCCGGCATATTCGCGGAAAAGATCGCGCTCGCGCTCGGCGGCGGGGGCGGCGGGCACGGCAAGCTCGGCGCGGGCCGGATTCCCTATGTCAAGGGCCAGGAAGACGAGTTGATGAAAAAGTTTGTGGAGACCATCAAGGCCGTGTTCAATATCGGCGCCATGGAAGGCGTACATATACTGGAGGAACGAAGGAGAAAATAGAAATACTTTTCAAAAAAGGATTTGCCATGTGGGAATATTCAGACAAGGTCCGCGACCATTTTCTCAATCCCCGAAACACGGGGGAGATTGAAAATCCCGACGGGCTCGGCGAGGTGGGCAACATCACCTGCGGAGACGCGCTGCGGCTCACGTTCAAGCTCGACGACAAGGGAAAAATCAAGGACGCGAAGTTCAAGACCTTCGGGTGCGGCAGCGCCATCGCGTCGGCAAGCGCGCTCACTGAAATGATCAAGGGAAAAACCCTCGAGGAGGCGCAGAAGATCACCAACGCCGACATCGCCAAGGAGCTCGACGGCCTTCCGCGCGAAAAGATGCACTGCAGCGTGATGGGGCAGGAGGCGCTCGAGGCAGCGATAGAATATTACAAGTCGGGCGGGAAAAAGACCGCGCCGCCGGAAAAGGAAGGCAAAGTGGTGTGCACCTGCTTCAACGTCACCGACAGGGAAATCGAAAAGGCCATACGTGAAAACCATCTCAAGACCATCGAGGACGTCACCAATTTCACCAAGGCGGGCGGCGGGTGCGGCGGGTGCCACGAGCAGATCCAGGAGATGCTTGACAAAATCAACGGCACCGAGGGCGCGACGCCCAAGGCCGCGGCGCGGCTGACCACGCTGCAGAAAATCGACCGCATCCGCGACGTGATACAGACCGACATCCGGCCCATCCTCGTGAACGACGGCGGCGACTGCGAGCTCGTCGACGTGGACGGAAATGAGGTGACGGTGCGGTTTAAAGGACACTGCAAGGGATGCGCGTTTTCGAACAACACCATGGTCGGGGTGGTGCAGAAAAAGTTAAGGGAGAAGGTGGCGGAGAATTTAGTGGTGAAGATGGTTTGATTTGTTGAAGTTAGTTTTTCAAAAGAAAAAACGAAGCCTTCCTCGGTACACCCGTTGGTCGTCTTGGCTTAACTTAGCATATTCCCATAGCACGCGGAGGAAATAACCTGTCGCAATAAGAGCTAAGAGAACACAATAGGAAAAGAAGCGAGTGCCAACTCCTCCGAATGCCGGAATGTTGAGGACATGGTAACCAAACAAAATGACTGCCCCGAAGATGAGGGGCAGGATCCATAGAATTGACATGATGGTGAGATGGTATTTGAACTTCATTACATCCCTCCTGTACTTTCACCAGTACATTTTATCAATCCATCGAAATCAATTTATTTTAGAAAATTTATGGAATATCCTCTTTCATAACAACCACAGGCCCGCGTCCACGGATAAGTTTTGCCATCCGATTGTTCTTTGCATTGTAGATACAAATGTCGTCATTCATTTGAAGAACTATCCGGTCGTTGGGAAGTATGGTGGCATTGCGGAACAGAATGCTGCCAAAAGGTGTTTCAAATCCGATAGATTTTTTCTCGCCAGAACCAAAGGACAGATGCAAGCCCATACCAGGCCAGAATTCTGTATAGGCATACTTAAGCTGGCTAGGCGCCTTCCTGAGATCTGCCGCTTCACCGAAATTCCACCAGGTGTTCAAAAAATCAAATTGAGAACGTGCATGATTCGCTAGCGTCACTGAGTCCCTCCACGATCTGGAGGCGAAACGAGAGAAGGCATGACAAATTTGCTTGTTGCAAAAGGAATCTGGTTTTGCGCATTTCATGGCTGCATAAAGATCCCAACTGCCGGAATCGTTCGGGGTCGCGTAGAGTCTATCAAAATTTCCTCTTGATTGAAGCCTATATGTGAGAGCGGTTGATTGCGTGTGAGCGTCGAACATGTACACATTCCCGTCATTGGGATTGATATAATAGACAATATAGTCGTCTCCGAAATCCTTGACATTTACCTGAGAGTGTGATACGGCCGTAATCAAACCAATGTTTCCCACTAACGCATAAATTACAGCCAGAATTGCGTAAGAAACGGCATTTACTATAAAGGACGCTTTCAGCGAGGTCAGTTTGTGTCTTTTAGATTTGTCAAAAGAGAAATGATAAAACGGCCATTCAATCGCGACGGTCGCCAAATAGGAGACAAGAATCATCGAGAGAAGAAGGAATAACGCATTGTCAAGCGAATACTTCAGGCCTGCTCCCGCAATCGCCAATCCAAGCCCGCCGAGAATCATGGAGGTGTAGTTGGCAAGGATCAGGCGAGGTGTTGCCTTCCCAAAGTCTATGGCTATTTGATAGATTCTCCAGAGCAGGAAAGCCTCAAAATATCCGATAATGGCATTCCCGAAAAGCAAATGAAAGGTGCCCGTCCACATCATGAACGTGCCGGCATTTGCATGCGCGGGTACTGCGCCAAAAATGATTGCGAGAAATGATAAAACAAGAAGGCTTGCAGTGCGGTTTATTTTGGGAAGTGGGGTGTCTGGGGTCAATCCATACATGTTAAATGATCCTCCAATCACCTCAACCGGCATTCTATCCCTTAACCTATAACCTTCTCAACTCTTCAACTTTTCAACTCATCTCGGCTATAATATTTCTTACTTCCCCCGCTATCTGGTCCGCCGTCGAATACGCCGTAATCTTCCCTTTGTCAATAAGTCCTTGAAACGTCAGCGGCTGTCCAAACGTTATCGTCGGCGAGGCCTTTTTGCCTATGAAAAATTTCGGGAACCCGCCGAGCGGCCACACGGCAAAGGTGCCGCGCACGCGAACCGGCAGCACGGTGGCGTTGATGCTGAGCATGAGCAGGCCTATGCCTGACTTGAATTTCCGCAACTCGCCGGTTTTTGTCTGGCCCGATTCGGGGAACACGAGCAGGTTGTTGCCGTCCTTGAGCACGGCGATGGACGCGCGCAGGATGGCCGCAACGTCGCCCTCGCGCTTGACAGGCACGATATTGCCCGAAAGCGAAGCGTGCAGGAGGACGGGCAGAAGGTCTCTGCCGCCGATGATGAAGGTCTTTTTCCGCACGGCCGGCGGGAGCGAATACATGACCCATAGCGGGTCGAGGACGCTCTGGCGGTTCGCGCAGAAGATGACCGGCGTGCCGGCCTCCGGGACGCCCACGTTGCCCGATGCGGTGACGTTCCACAGCATGCTGCTTGCGGCGTGGGTGATTGCCGGCAGCGCATTGGTAAACACGGCGGCGCCTTTTGCGGGATACGGTGCCGGCTGTGTTGAGCCCACGATCCTTTGCTTGATGTCGTCGATGGTTTCTGCGCCTTTTGCCGCGGACAACTGGTCCATTACCGCGGTGTAAACGTCGCCGAGGGTCTCGAGCCGCACCAGGTCGTCGTCGGAAAAGACGATTGAGAATCTACGCTCTGTCAAAGATAGAAAATCGAGCTTCTTCATGGAATCGAGGCCGAGTTCGAGCTCGAGGTTGAAGAACGGCGGCAGTTGCGCTGACTCATTGAGGTTTGCCGTTTTTGCGGCGAGCATGGCGATGGACTTGTATTCGGCGGTCGCCATAAGACTGCTCTCCGCGGCCGAGACCGCCTGTTTCTTGGTGCGGCCTTCGTCGGATTCCTTGAGCGAATAGTACAGCTCGCGCAGCTCGTGCTTCTTGAGCTTCTTGGTGGTGGTCCGGGGCAGGGGGTCATAGACAACCGCGAAATCGGTGATCTTTTTGTAGGAGGGCAGGTCGCGTCCGAGCCGCAGCACCTCGTTGCGCACGACCTCGGCGGCTTCGGAGAGCGTGTGGTTCCGGCGCACCTTCTGCGACGGCAGGATGAGCGCGGCCGCGATCTCCTTGCCCTTGACTTTTGCGGAAAACACGCCGATCTCCTCTATGGATTCCGAGGCGGAATAGAAATCCTCGAGCTCGTCGGGATACACGTTCTTGCCGCTGTCGAGCACGATGATGTCCTTGCTGCGGCCCACGATGTAGATGAACCCGTCCTTGTCGAGCCTTCCCAGGTCGCCGGTGTGGAACCAGCCGTCCGCGTCGAACGATTTTTTGGTGAGTTCCTCGTTGTTAAGATAGCCCGCGAACACGTTGGCGCCCCTGAAGCATATCTCGCCGATGCCCGCGGCGTCGGCCTTGTCGATGCGGACTTCGTTTTCGTCAAGCGGTACGCCCACGCTGCCGAGGCGCGGGTCGTCGATGGGGCAGAGCGTGATGGCGCCGAAGGTTTCCGACAACCCGTATCCCTCGACGATCCTGAACCCCATGAGCTTGAACCCGGTGAAAACGTTTTTTGTGATGGCCGCGCCGCCCGATATGACGATGTTGAGCCTGCCGCCGAACCCCTTGTGCACGGAGGAAAAAAGTTTTCTGCGGAAATCCTGGCCCAGGAACCGGCCGAGCGTGGCGGACACAAACGTGAGTGCGGCGAACATCGCGCGCACCATGGGGCCTTTTGATTTGACGTTCTGGTTGATGTTATTGTAGAACATCTGGAGCAGCTTGGGCACCGCGGGCAGCATGGTCACTTTTTTCTCCCGCAACCCATCCAGGATGAGCGAGCCCTTGATGGTGGGAATGAGCACGATGTCAAGCCCGCCGCCGAGCGCGCCGGGCAGGTTCGCGCACGCGCCGAACACGTGGTGCAGGGGGAGCACGGCCATCATGGTGTCGCCGGGCCCGGCCTTCATGCGCGGGATGGCCGAAAGCGGTGTGGCCGTGAAGTTGCGCTGGGTAAGCATCACGCCCTTTGCCTTGCCCGTTGTGCCGGAAGTAAAGATGATCACCGCGACATCGTCGGGGTTGAACTGCCGAGCAAAGGCGTCCTGGGCCGGATCGCCGTCCGCGATGAACTTCGCGAAAGTGGTTTTGGCCTCGGCGCAGTCCTTGTCGTCGACGATCACCGCTGAAATGAATTTTGATTCGGCTTTTATTTCGTCAAACAGCTTAATGAACCCTTTGGAGCAGAACACGAATTTCGGTTTCACCTGGGACACGATCTCGCGGATTTCCGGCGCGGGAAGGTTGGGATCGACCGGGACGGTCTTTCCGCCCGCGAGAAAACCGCAATGCCACGCGAGCACCCACTCGGGCGTGTTGTCGCCGATCACCACGATCGTGTCTTTATTGGAATACCCTTTCTTCCTGAGCGCCGACGCGAGTTGGTTGACGTCCCTCCGGAAATCGGCATAGGTCCAGCTCTGGTACTCGCCCTTGCGCTTGATGTGCATGCAGGGGCGGGAGGCGTTTTCGTTCATGGATTTGTTGAGCAGGTCGGCGTAAACGTGCTTGTTCATGTCAGGCTCCGGTTGTTTTTTGCTCCGCCACAAAAACGATTACAATAAGGAAGGCGCATGCGCTCATGCATGATCCGAAAATAAAAGGGGCCGCCGGCGCAAGTGAAAAAAGAAAGCCCGCGATCACGCTGGCGGGAAGCAGGCCGATGCCGACAATGGTGTGGAAGAATCCGAGCGCGGTCGCCCGCGAATCCTTGGGCGCCAGGTCGCCCACGAACGCCTTTTCAACGCCCTCGGTCATGGCGTAATAGATGCCGTAGAGGCACCATAAAATCCATAACAGGGATGAATGTTCCTTTGTGACAAGTCCGAAACAGCAATAGACGGCGGAATACAGGACATATCCGGCGATAAGAATTTTCCGTCGGCCGATTTTGTCCGACAAAGTCCCGAAAAAATTCGACAGCACCGTGGACGAGAGGTTGAAAACGAAGTACATGAGGATGACGGTCGACAGCGCCACGCCGAGGTTCGCGCTGCGCAACAGCAGGAACTGGTTCGACGAATTGCCGAGCGTGAAAAAACACTGGGCGAGAAAGAACATCCTGAGGCTGCGGTCGTACTTCCTGAAGTCAAGGTTCGGTTTCGGTTTTTCCTTTGCGGCGCGGCCTGCCTCCGGCCGGGTCTCGCGGAGAAAAAACAGAAACACCACGCCGATGAACGCCGGAACCACCGATAGCATGAACAAAAGGTAAAATGCGTGGAGGTCGCGTATCGTCTTGGTGGCGGGGTCGAGGAACCGCTGGCACACAAAATAACAAACGAGAACGCCGAGCGTCGCGCCCGCGAAATCCATTGCCCGCTGGAACCCGAACGCCGCGCCCTGTTTGTTTTTGTCCGTTGATTCGTAGATGAGCGCGTCGCGCGGCGCGGTGCGGATTCCCTTGCCGGTGCGGTCGAAAAAACGGGAGACGAGAATGAAGTACCAGCCCTGCGACGCGAGAAATAAAAGGAGCTTTGACAAAGCGGAAAGCCCGTAGCCCGCGATGGCCGGCGCCTTGCGGCCGCGGATGCGGTCGGAGTAATATCCCGAAAACACCTTGAGCAGGCTCGCCGTGGACTCGGCCACGCCCTCGATGATGCCGAGCACCGGGCCGATAAGAGTTTTCTGCGCCGACAGGATGGCGGTGACGAACGCCTGGATGAGAGGATACAACATTTCCGACGAGACGTCGGTGAAGAAGGAGGTGAGGCCCGTGAGAAGGATGTTTTTATTGTATCTCATGATTTTTTTTATTTATCTTGGCTCATACTCCAGCAATGTCTCGACATGAGCGCATACCGCCCCTGCCAGATCTTCTGGTGTATAACCACCCTCAAGACACGACACTATCTTGTCTCCGCAATGCCGGTGCGCGATGCCCATGACGATTTTCGTGAGCGCGGCGAACCCGTCGTCTGAAATGTCAAAGCAGCCGAGCTTGTCGTTGGCGCGGCCGTCGAATCCGGCCGAAATGAGAATAAAATCGGGCTTGAACGCGTCGGCGCGCGGCACGAGAATGGTGTTGAAGATCTCAAGGAACTCCGGGTCGCCCGAGCCGCAAGGCATGTGCACGTTGATGTTGAAGCCGAGGCCGGGCCCGTTTCCCTCCTTGTCGGGGTGGCCGGTGCCCGGGTAGGCGAGCGCGTAGTGCGTGGAAAAATACAGCACCGTGGGGTCCTCGTAGAACGCGGCCTCGGTGCCGTTGCCGTGGTGGAAGTCCCAGTCAACGATGAGCACCTTTTTCTTTTTGTAAACGTCCTGCGCGTAACGCGCGGCGATGGCCACGTTGTTGTAGAAGCAGAAGCCCTCCTCCTGGCCCGTGTTGAGCGCGTGGTGGCCGGGCGGCCGCATGGCGCTGAAGGCGTTGCGCGCCCGCCCCTCGCACACGGCCTTGACCGCCGAAAGCGCGCCGCCGGCCGCCAGGCCGGCGATGCGGCCGATCGTTGCGATGTTCTGTATCGACGTGACATGCGCGTCGGTATGGATTTTTTTTATGTGCGGGACGACGTCGGCGAGCGGGGCGAGTTTGAGCACCTTTTTGTCAAGGCCCAATTCCGCCATTTTCGCCTTGATCGCGGCGAGCCGCGCCGGGCTTTCCGGGTGGCCGAAGTCAAGCTCGTATCCCATGCAGTCGTCCTCGAAGAGATAGCCGGTAACGCGGGCGGAGGCAGGGCTGGCGGGAACGGACGAAGCGGATGATTTCTTCTTTTTCCTTTGCATATGCCACACCTCGCGAATGTGTTGATGGGGAGATTGAACTTAAAATAATGTTTTGACGACTATGATGTTGTAGAAACAAAAGCGAATTTACTTGAAGGAAGACGCCCGATAAGGAATAGGTGCGGAATCGATGATGAAAAAGCAAATTGTCAGGCTCGCACAGGCGGGTGCTAGAATGAAAAGAATAATAATTTTGGTGATTCTATGTGCGGCATATACCGGCAGGCTTTATGCGATCCCGATTGTTCTCACCTTTCATGTTTTTCCATTCGGCGATACAATGGCATCCGGCGATTCGAGTACTTTTTTCGCAGTGGTTGTTGATGATACCGGTGCACCACATCACGAGTTTGACACATGCATTCATTGGAGCATCCTTCCGTCAGATACAAGAAACAAGCTGAGTGCAACCACGGGCAGCCAAACAACTTACTATGCAATTGAAGGTTATCAGTTGAATTATATCATCGCCAGTCTTACCCCTCCGAATAATCCCGAGGCAACCCTTTTTGACACAGTGAAAATTTATATCAAGCCCCCTGGGTCCACCTACAGGCTGTGGATAGAGCCCGATACGAACATCAATCCGACCAATGCCAGCGCTGCCAGTCTTGCCAGGCTGCGAAACCCGATGCCGGTCCCTTTGATTTATCTCGCCGATACCAACAGCACGGCCACGGTGGCCGGTGTGGTACGGGACGCCTATGGCAATTTCGTTCGGTTCTGCAGGGATGCCATGTGGAGGACAATAGGCGACACGGAAGTCGTCAGGCTTTCGCAGCCTGACAAGCCGTATCTGTGCAAAATCGAAAGGACAGGATGGGGAAATGTCAAAATCGTTTTATACGATGGCAGCTTATCCGTTCCCGATACCGTGCCGGTGCAGATTGCAGGCTGCTGTTGCATGTGGCGGCTCAGGCTGGTCAATGCCGCTACCGGGCGGCCAGCAGATTCGGTTGTGGCAAATCCCGGCCAGGAAATAACATTTAAGCTCCAGGCGCTGAGCAGCTGCGACACGGCCGCGTGGGTTGACATAATGGGAAATTGGTCGATTGCGCCGGACAGCGACCTCGTTTATCCTGTTCCCCCGAATGGGGCGCTTTCGTGGACGTTTTCTGCCTCCTTGACCGGCGAATACCTCCTTACGGTTGTTTTTCATCAAGGCGCCGTGCAGCTTGACACAATAAAGGTCCCAATCAGCGTCAGGTTCGCAAATTCAATATTGAGAAACCGTTTGAGCAGTTTTGGTAAAAAAGAAAAGGACCTTGTTGAATATTACAACCTCCGCGGCCAGAAACTGCAGCTTTACGGAATGCGGCATGTTGATGGGATTGTCCTGGAACGGATTGCGGCGCCGTCGGGAAACGTGACCGTCAGGAAGAGATTCCAGAATTTAGGTTCGGGGGGCCCGATGCCGCAATGAGCAAGTATAGTGACTTTTAAGACAAGAAAACGCGACAAGTGGCACGCGCAGCTTTGTGTGCATGTGCCATTACATGCTCTCCATGACAATCTTTTTCAGATCGTCTTTCCCCAGCTTCGCCGGATTGTTCTTGTTGTCCGTCTTGTCAACTATCGCCTCAGCCGACGGCGACGTGACGCCGTATACGCCCAGCCGGGGAATTTTTAAAACGCGGACGTATTCTTCCAGTGTCTCGATTAACAAATCGCACGTCTCCCTTGCCGTGGCGCGCTTTTTACCGCTAAGTATTTTTCCCGCCCGGGCGAACTTGGCAAGGTGCGGCAGCCCGGCCTCGCTTTGCGAAAGTGCCCGTATGGTGTGCCGCATGCAGGGGACAAGCAGGCAGCCGCACACCACGCCGTGCGGGATGGCAAACATCCCGCCGATGGACGACGCGAAGCCGTGGACCACGCATAGTCCCGCATTGGCAAGCGTCATCCCGGACAGGAGCGCGGCGAACGAAAGGTCGGCGCGGACATTGACATCCTGCGAAGAACCCGCGCAGGCGGGCACGAGGCTGTCTTTGACGTGTTCCAGTCCGGTTTGCGCAAGCGAATCGGTGAGCGGCGAGGCTTTTGTGGAAACGAAAGATTCGAGCAGCTGCGAAAGCGCGTCGAGGCCGCAGGCGGCGGTGACCGCGGCCGGGCAGGAAAGCGTGAGCACTGGATCGACGATGGCGGCATCAGGAATGAAGTTGTCGTGGCGCAGGGATTTTTTGAATCCCTGCGGTCCGACGTTTGAAATCACCGCGTTTTTCGTGGCCTCGCAGCCGGTGCCCGACGTGGTGGGAACCGCGATGAAGGGGACCTTTTTTCCGGGGTGAATTCTGGTGCCTACGTCCTCCAGGTATTCTATTACGCTTCCTTCCACGGGCAGCATGGCGGATATCGCCTTGCCCGCGTCGATCACGCTGCCGCCGCCGACAGATGCAACCGCGGTAATGCCGCCGTCCTTGTATTTGGACACGGCGCCGTCGACATCAGCCGGTGAAGGCTCGCCCGCGATTTCCCATTCGAAAAATTCGATGTCAGCGCTGCGGAAGCTGGCGGTAACGGCCGCATATGCGCCGGAGCGCTCAAGGGAATTTTTGCCGCGAACAAAAAGCGCCCTTTTTCCGAAGCCGGAAACGATGCCGCCGAGTTTTTCGGAAACATGCGGTCCGAAATGGATTGCCGGCGGGGACGAGAACGAAAACGGCTTTACCGCCATTGTTCCTTTTCCAGGGGGCGCACCACGGTGTAGGGAATGCCTTGGCGCGGTTTCTGCATCCAGTCTTCCACGGTCTTTTTCCATTCAAGATAATGCCCGGTTTTTTTATGGCCGGCGGCGGCTTCTTCGGAATCATACACTTCGTAGAGCATAAAGTGGCTCGGGTCGTCGGCGTTCTGCAGAACGTCGAACCTGAGGTTGCCCGGTTCCTTGACAGTAGAATTATGATTTTTTACGGTGGCTTCGATGAATTTGGTGATGGAATCGGGTTTCACCTGGACCATCACCGTGGTAACGATCATGAGAACTCTCCTTTTAAAACGCGGGCTGCAATGATGCGGGGACCAAATCGGGCTGCAAGCCATGGATAATGACCACCAAAATATAACCATTTTTTTTCATATGAAATACTTTTTTTCTGACATTTTTATTATATTACTTGGCTAAAGGGGGCTGGACAACACTCCTGGCGGCCAAAGGTTTCGAAAAAGTAACCCTCAAAATTTTTTAGATACAACAGCCGGTTAATCGGTTAATGATAAATAAACAATGAACTTAGCCGCATCAACCAGCGACTGTGTTTATAAAAGCATTACCGGTCGCAGAACGGGAAAAACGAAAATGACTGATAACGTTTGTTTTTTTCAGGAAGGTGATTAACTTATGCGAAAGCCAAATCTTTCAGGACGCGGAATTCTTAAGCTGGCAACCGGCATGGTAATGGCCTTTTTCTTAACCTCAAATGGGCAAGATGTATATCCGCCAACAATAACTGTTCCGGTAACATACTTCGACTATCATTCCGACGGGTCAAACCCCGATTTCAATTCAGGCACCAATCCGGCCACTGTTCTTCTGGGAATGGTGCAGCCGAGGCTGGATGCGCAGGGACTACCGGTGGCAACTACCACTTATCTTTACAGTTGGGGAATAGGAAAATGGTTCAGGCCCTGGCCCCAGGGTACCGCGGGGGGAGGGAACGATTTCTCTAGGCCCGCTTATGCCAATGGCGGGCACACGCTCGTCGGTGTCAATACGGTGGGATATGATACGTCTTATAAAAATGTGGTCGTTCCGGACAGCCTTGTTTTTAACCTTGTGCAGGGAAGCCAGGGGATTTACCAATATCAGAACGCAAACTTCTTTCCACTCGACACCAAGGGCTTTCAGGCCAATGGCGCCGCCCCTGATCCGACCAAGAGTTTTGACGGAACACAGCTCAACAGGGTAACCAACACGCATAATTACTCGTTTGCGATGCATCTTCACAGGAATTTTGAATACGCGTCGGGACAGACGTTCTACTTTGAGGGAGACGACGACCTGTGGGTGTTCGTCGACAGCCAACTGGTTCTTGACATCGGCGGCGTCCACAATACAACGGTTGGTCAATTCAATCTTGACGACTTTGCCGCACAGCTGCACCTCACGCCGGGCGATTCCGCCGCCCTCGATGTTTTTTACTGCGAAAGGCAGGCGGTGGGCTCGGATATCAGAATCACCACGAACATCATCACCGCGGTGCCGGCAAAGCTCGTTCTTACCATGGTTCCAAAAAAAGACACCCTTGCTTCGGGAGACAGCGCGACGTTCACCGGGTCAGTGATTGACAGCAAGGGAAAACCCTTGCCGAATTTGTCCCAGTACATTCAATGGAACTTGACCCCTGCCGCGACCACTAGCAGCATCAGCCAGACAAGCGGCGGCACCTCCACGTTTTATGCCGTGCAAGCTTATGACACCTATATCGTCGGCGCAAGTTACGCCGTCTCGCCTACCAATATTTTGTATGCCTACGATACCATCTTTGTCAAGCCGGGCCCCGATTATAAAGTTTGGATCGAACCGGACACGAACATCAATCCCAACGACAGGAGCACGGCCAGTCTCACAAGGTTGCAGAACCCCGATCATGATCCACTCATCTCAATTTCCGACGTGCAGTCACAAGCAAATGCTTTTGGCATTGTGCGGGACAAGGCCGGCAACTTCACGCGTTTTGCAAACAATGCGGAGTGGAACGAATACGGAGCCAACCTTGGCATTGCGAAAATCACTGCCTCGACGCCGAAGTACGTCGGGTTGATCCAGCGAATACCTGGGGTATTCGGCACCACAAAGGCACAGGCGCAGGAGACGGGGCTTTTGTGGGACACTACGACGGTGAGCATCCTGAACGGATACATCAAGCAGCTGAGGTTTGTGGATGTGGCGACCGGCCAGCCTATCACGGGAATCAACATCAACACCGACCAGGAGATAACGGTCAAGCTGCAGGGAATTTTGTCAACCGACTCGACCAACGCATGGATCGATGTTACCGGCACCTGGACGCTTTCGCCGAACATCGCTTCGGCCAACCCGATTCCCACCGGCGACGCTGGGTCATGGAGTTTCAGCCCCACGGCTCCGGGCGGACCTTCGCAGTTGACGGGCACAACGGGAAGCGGCGCACACGTGGTGAACGTGCAGATTCCGGTGACGGTAACGGTGGCGCCGCCGTCGTCGGCGACCTTCACGCTGATCACGCCGCCGGCGCAGCGAATCGCGGGTGACACGTTGCTCGCGCTGGTGACGATCTCGAACCATGACGGCCTTGTGCCCGGATCGTATTGCTATCCGGCAACCACGGGAACGCCCGCGTCATACCAGGATTCGCTGGGAAAGGGCGCGATTCCCAATGACCCGACGGTGACGACAGGGGCTGGCAGCGGGATCATCAACACGCCGCCCGGCGGGACCAACACGGTGCCGGAGTGTTTCAAGAACGGCGTTGACACGGTGAAAATCGTACTATACCGCGCACCGTATACCGACCCGGACATCGGCGGTGTTGACACGTTGCACCAGCTTACCGTGAACCTCAACGGCGTCACGGCGACCACCGGGCCCTTCAAGCTGCTGCCTGCCGGCCTGTACCGGTTGCAGCTGGAGTCAGCCACGGGCGTGCACCTAACGGGCACCTATTCGATGTCTTATCCGAACGGGCAGCTGACGGCCTATTCAATAGGATACGATATTTATGGGAACAAGCGGGGGAAGGAAAATTCGGACTGGAGCGTGACGCAGACGCTGCATCCGCTTACCCAAGCCAGCAATGTGCCTCGAATATATTACGATGCGAGCACGGCGACAAACGGGGAGGCGGGATTTTTAATAGCGCGCGCGCAGCGGACCTACGGCGGCCTGCAGGACAGCGTCGGGGACAGCCTGTTCGTAGTGATCATTGGAAAACCGTCGTCCTTGGATTCCGCGGTGACGCGTGACGTAAACGGGAACGGGTATCTTGACGAAATAGAGCTTTACTTCAACAAGTCGGTGACGTTTCCGGCTAACTATCCGATGGACTCGCTGATCGTGGTAGGGAACATAACGTTCAAGGTGGACAGCATCGGAGGGTTGATGCAGGCTGGACCGTCGGGATTGACGGGAACACATTTCGTACTGTATCTGCACGAGGACAGCCTCACGCGGCCGGGAGTGCCGCAGACGAGTTGGCGTCCAGTCATTACCATTAACGGTTTGCCGGGCGCAGAGGGTGTGGCGGATTTCCGAACCACGGACGGAGCGGGCCCGGTGATATGGACGGTCACCAAGACCATCGGCAATACCGAGGACAGGACGCAGGACCGTGTGACCGTGACGTTCTCCGAAAAGATTTTCGACAAGGACGGCGTCACGTTCAAGCTGACAAACCTTCCCGGATTGGTGTTTACCGTTTGGAAGCGCAATAGCAGCGGCGGGTTTGATTCCGTGCCCGGCGTACTCGACAGTATCATGCGCTTTGCGACCCTGCTCAACGACAGCACGCTCCAGTTCGACATGCTCAACGGCAAGGACCTCACGTCGAATGAGTATCTGTCAATATCCATAGACAGTCAGGTGACCGACCAGGCGCATAAGAATTATCCGGATGACAACAACCGCAAGGTGCCGGTATACATCCAG